>JAHFOU010000021.1 GCA_023261525.1 Planctomycetota bacterium
GCCTCCTCCTCCGGGCGGATCGGCATCCCCCGGAGGGTCCCCTTCTCCTCCATCACCTTGTTCACGTGCTCGAGGACGGCCAGCTCCTTCTTGTCCGCGTCCTGGGTCCTCGAGGGCTTGGTGACGTCCCGGCGCAGGCGGTCCAGGCGCTTTTCCAAGACGGCCAGGTCGGCCAGCTGGAACTCGTCCATCAAGGCCTTGAAGTCGGCCACGGGATCCGCCCCCGGGCGGTCGTAGGGGTAGGAGGCCTCCTCGAAGCCCCTCAGGCAGACCACCAGGGCCTCGGCCTCCCGCATCGCGCCCAGCAGCTCGCCCTTGCCCTTCAGCTCGGCAGTGGGGATGCCGGGGAAGTCGCTGAACTCCAGGTCGGCCGGGGTGTACTTCTTGGGCTGGAACATCCCGCGCAGGTGCTCCAGGCGGGCGTCGGGGACCTTGACGGCCGCGGGAATCCGCTTGGCGGAGGGGGGCTGGCCGGGGGGCGAGGCGGCCAGTCCCGAGAGGGCGGCGAAGAGGGTGGACTTGCCGGCACCGGGCAGGCCTGCGATGGCGAGTTTCATGACGCGGGATCCTACCAGTATAATCCCGGCCCGTGAAGCTGCGCCTGCGCGTCATTCGAGGTCCGGGCCTGGGCACCACCGCCGAATTCACCCCCGGGGACCCCCTGGTGGTCGGCCGGGGCGCCCAGAGCCGCCTGCAGATCCTCGACGAGGGGCTCTCCCGGACCCACTGCCGCTTCTTCTGGGAGGGGGCGGACGCCTGGGTGGAGGACCTGGGCTCCAAGAACGGCACCGCGATCAACGGCCAGCGCCTGGACGGGCGCCGCCGCGTCTCCGCCGGGGACGTCGTGGGGCTGGGGACCGTGGACCTGGAGGTCGAGGGCGCCGCCTCGGCTCCCGACGTGGCCCAGCCCACCATCGGCTTCAAGAAGCGCGTCGAGATGGGGCGCTCCACCCTCTTCGGGGGACAGGCGCCGGGGGTCAAGGACGTGGTCCGCCTCCAGCGCGACCTGGCCACGGTCTACAAGGTGGTCGAGCTGTTCAGCACGGAGAACGACCTGGACCGCCTCTTCGGCCTCGTGATGGACACCATCATGGCCGTCACCGGGGCGGACCGCGGCGCGGCCCTGCTGAAGGCCGATGCCGAAGGGGGGGCGGGCCCCCTGCGCCCCGCGGCCACCCGGGAGCGGGGCCGGCCGGCCGGATCGGCCGGGCCCCTGGCCGTCTCCAGCACCATCGTGGAGGAGGGCCTGAAGGGGCTCTCCCTGATCACGGCCGACGCCCTGGTCGACGAGCGCTTCCGCGCCGGGGCCTCCATCGTCAGCCAGAACATCCACGCGGCGATGTGCGTCCCCTTGGAAAGCCACGACAAGATCCTCGGGGTCCTCTACGTGGACGCCACGGGGGAGCGCCGCCGCTTCCAGGAGAGCGAGCTGGAGCTGCTGACCGCCATCGGCCGCCAGGCCGGCATCGCGGTCCAGCGCGCCCTGTACCTGAAGGAGACCCGGGAGCTCTTCTACAGCACGGTCAAGACCCTGGCCGCCACCATCGAGGCCAAGGACCGCTATACCCGGGGCCACTCGGAGCGGGTCACGAATTTCAGCGTCGCGATCGCCGCCCAGCTGGGCCTCTCCGCCGAGGAGCAGCAGACCGTGCGGCTCTCGGCCCTGCTCCACGACGTCGGCAAGATCGGGGTCTCGGAGCGGGTCCTCAACAAGGCGGGCAAGCTCACGGACGAGGAATACGCCCAGATCCAGGAGCACCCGTCCCTGGGCTCCCGCATCGTCCAGAACATCCCGAGGGTCGGGGAGGTCCTCCTGGGCGTCCGTCATCATCACGAGAAGTGGAACGGCAAGGGCTACCCCGACCATCTCGCGGGGGAGGCCATCCCCCGGATCGCCCGCATCATCTCCGTTGCGGATGCCTATGACGCGATGGCGTCCCACCGGGCCTACCGCAAGGGCCTTTCCGAGGACACCATCCTCGAGGAGATCAAGCGCGGCTCCGGCGTGCAGTGGGATCCCGCCTGCGTCACCGCCTTCCTGGCGGCCCTGGAGGCCGGCCTGATCCCGCGTCCCGGCGACGTGCTCGCCGACCAGGTCTCCTACCAGGACAAGCTGACGCCTCCGGAGGCCTCGGATGCCCAGGGCGTCCAGGCTCCGCCGGACGTGGCCTAGATGGGCGCGCCCTGGCGCTGGCGCGGCGCCGCGGCGCTCGGCCTCCTGCTGGCGCTCGCCCGGGCCGACGAGGCCCCGCCGCCGGTGGCAGCGGACACCGCGCCGCCCCTGAAGGGGGAGGCCGTCCTCCTGAGGCTCAAGCCCGAGGCCCATCTGGAGCACCGGGAGCAGTCGCACTGCTGGGTGGGGACGGGCGGCGTCGTGATGCGCCGTGGCGGCGCCACGCTGACGGCCGGGCAGATCGTCTACTGGGAGCAGTCGGGCACCGCCTACGCGGAGGATATGGTCATCTTCGAGGACGCGGACCGCAGGATCTTCGCCGAGCGGGGATGGTACGACTGGACCACCCGGAGGGGGCGCCTGGAGAAGGGCCGGGTGATCCGCCACGATCCGGGCCGGGGCATCCACTACTACCTCCAGGCGGCCTCCATCGACCTGGAGGGCTCCCGCACCGTCTTCCACGACGTCACGATGACCACCTGCTCCTTCGCGGACCCCCACTACGCCTGGCGCGCGGACGAGATGGTCCTGACCGAGGGCGGGACCCCCGGGCTGGGCAAGCTGGTCAGCCGGGGCAACGTGCTGAACGTCGGCGGCGTGACCGTGGGCTATCTCCCCGTCTGGAAGCACGATCTCGGGCATTCCTACTTCCCGCTGAGGGAGACCAAGGCCGGCCGGGAGCGGGACCTGGGGGACTACCTGCGCACCACCTGGGGCCTCCCGGTCACGGATCGCCTGGACCTCCTGGCCCACATCGACTATTTCGGGCGCCACGGCTTCGGCGGGGGGCCGGAGGGCCGCTGGGAGCGCTGGGACTCGGGCTACGATTATGAAGGCCGCTTCCTGGCGTACGGCATCGATGACCGGGGCAAGGATCCCGGCGAGGTCCTCCCGGAGACCGAGCACCGGGGCTGGCTGTACGGCGTGGACCACCGCTTCTACGACGGGGGATGGAGCTCCATCCTGGAGGCCTCCAGGATCTCGGACCCCCAGTTCCTTCCGCTCTACTTCGAGAAGGCCTCCCGCACCGGCAAGGAGCAGGAGACCCGGGCCTACCTCCAGCGCGTGCAGGGGGACTATGCCGGGAGCTTCCTGATGCGCCCCCGCCTGAACGACTTCCAGGCCCAGACCGAGTACCTGCCCAAGGCCGACTTCCGGGTGCTTTCCAAGAGCTTCCTCGACGGCCGCCTGCTGTGGAACTCCACCACCGAGTTCGCGTCCCTCCAGGGCCGGGCGGACGACCGCCTGGTCCCGCGCAACGACCATTCCGCCCTGCGCGGCGACACCCGCCAGGAGGCCGTGGTGCCCTTCCCGATCGGGCCCTTCCACGCCCAGGCCTTCGCGGACGAGCGGGCGACGTTCTATTCCGAGACGGCCGAGAGCGAGGTGGACAAGGCCCGCCTGATCAGCGGGGGCGGTTTCCGGGTGGGGACCCAGTTCCTCAAGCCCCTGGCCACCACGAGCGAGTTCTGGAACATCCGGGCCATGCGCCACATCGTCGTGCCCCAGGTGGAGTACCGGACCGCCTACGATTCCACGATCCGCAACGACCGCCTCCGCCAGTTCGACCCGGTGGATGCGGCGGACCGCTTCGAGCGCCTCACCTTCTCCCTGGGCAACATCTGGCAGGCCCGCCGCCGCCCGGCCGTTCGGCAGGAGACCGACCTGCCCGAGGCCGAGCCGGCGCCCCTGGTCACGGGGGACTTCGCCACCCTGGACCTGAGGATGCACTACTTCCCGGTGCCCCACCGGGACAACGCCGACCATCCCTGGAGCCCGCTGGAAGGGGAGTTCCGGGTCGTGCCCCGCGACTACCTCGCCGCCTACACGGACTGGACCTACAACCCGGAGGTCTCCGAGGGGCTCGAGACCTGGAACGTGGGGATGACCATCAACCCGGACTACGCCGAGGCCTTCGGGGCGGACCGCTTCGGCCGGGCCCGCTTCTCCGCCCGGGCCCTGGAGACGGACTCCTCCTCCTCGCCCAAGCTGGGGTCGATCTCGGACCGCTGGTCCTTGAACCTCGAGAACCGCTTCGTGAAGGAGGACTCCTCCACCCTGAACGCGACGTTGACCTACGTCTTCTCGGAGCGCTGGAGCGCCGGGATCGAGCAGGAGTACCAGTGGCTCCCCGGGCACCGGGGGGACCAGAAGCTCCTCCTGCGCCGGGACCTCCACGAGTGGGTGATGGAGCTCAGCGTGGGGCGCGACGCCAACCACGGCGCCAACGTGCTCTTCCTCGTCTACCCGAAGGGGTTGTTCTAGCTCAAGGGCCTCTGCTAGACTCCCGCGCCATGAACCTCTGCGTGATCGGCACCGGGTACGTCGGCCTCGTCACGGGCTCCTGCTTCGCCCATAAGGGCCATAAGGTCGTCTGCGTCGACAAGGACGCCGAGAAGATCCGCGTCCTGAACGACGGCGGCATGCCCATCTACGAGCCGGGCCTCGAGGACATCGTGAAGGCCTGCCGCAAGGACAAGCGCCTGAGGTTCGTGACCGACATCGCCGAGGGCATGAAGGACGCCGAGGTCATCTTCGTCTGCGTGGATACGCCCCCGACGGCCTCCGGCACGGCCGACCTCTCCGCCATCGAGAACGTGGCCCGCCAGATCGCCCGCCACCTCACGCGCTACGTGGTGGTGGTGGAGAAGAGCACCGTCCCGGTGAAGACCGGCGACAAGGTCCACAAGACCATCCTGCGCCACGCGCCCAAGGGGATCACCTGCGACGTGGTCTCCAACCCCGAGTTCCTGCGCGAGGGTTCGGCCATGAAGGACGCCCTGAACCCCGACCGCGTCGTGCTCGGCGTCACCTCGCCCAAGGCCGCCGAGGTCATGAAGAAGCTCTATGCCGACGTGACCTGCCCGGTGCTGGTCACCGACATCGCCTCGGCCGAGCTGATCAAGCACGCGTCGAACTCCTTCCTTGCCACCAAGATCTCCTTCATCAACGCCGTGGCTGTGGTCTGCGAGATGTCCGGGGCCGACATCCAGCTCGTGGCCCAGGGCATGGGGCTGGACCCCCGCATCGGGTCCAAGTTCCTCTCCGCCGGCCTGGGCTACGGGGGTTCCTGCTTCCCCAAGGATGTCGCGGCCTTCGAGCAGATCGCCCGGGAGCTGGGCTTCGACTTCAGCCTGCTGGGCGAGGTCCAGAAGATCAACCAGGAGATGCGCCAGCGCTTCCTGCGCAAGGTCGAGGAGGAGCTCTGGATCGTGAAGGGAAAGACCCTGGCCGTCTGGGGCCTGGCCTTCAAGCCGGATACCGACGACATCCGCGAGGCGCCCGCGATCGAGCTGATCCAGCGCCTTCTCGAAAAGGGCGCCTCCGTCCAGGCCCACGACCCCCAGGCCATGAAGAAGGCCCAGAAGGTCCTGCCGGGCCTGACCTGCTGCGATTCGGCCGAGGAGGCCGCCAAGGGGGCCGACGCCCTCCTGCTCTGCACGGAATGGCCCGTCTTCCGCGACTTCCCCCTGGCCAAGCTGAAGAAGCTCCTCAAGCACCCCGTGGTGCTGGACGGCCGCAACCTCTACGACCCGGTCGCCATGCGGGCCGCCGGCTTCGACTACCGCTCCGTGGGCCGGGCCTAGCGGGCACGCCGTGCGCACGGCCGTCTACCCCGGTTCCTTCGACCCCGTCACCCGCGGCCACCTGGACCTGATCCGCCGCGGCGCCCGCCTGGTGGACCGCCTGGTGGTGGCCGCGGCCGTGAACGTGGGCCGGGACGCCCTCTTCACCCTGGACGAGCGCCTGGAGCTCCTGAAGGCCGAGGTGAAGGGGATCCGCGGGGTGACGGTGGAGCGTTTCGACGGGATGATCGTGGACTTCGTGAAGAGGAAACGCGCCTCCGCCATCCTCAGGGGCATCCGCACGGTGGCCGACTTCGAATACGAGCTCCAGATGGCCATGACCAACCGCGCCCTCGGCGGGGGGCGCCTGGAGACCGTCTTCGTGATGCCCAGCCCCCAGCATGCCTACCTGAGCGCCCGCCTCATCCGGGAGGTGGCCTCGCTCGGCGGCGACGTCTCGTCCTTCGTCTCTCCACGGGTGGAGAAGGCCCTGAGGGCCAAGATGCGGGAGCGGGATTCGTGGACGAACTGAGCTGGGAGTCCCATCCCTTCCGCCAGAAGGCCCCGCGCTCCTGGCTCATTGCCGCTGCCCTGCTGGGAGTCTGCCTGGTCATGAACCTGGCCTTCGGGGGCTGGATCTGGACCGTCCTGGCGGTGCTCTTCCTGGGCGGGGCCTTGTCCTCCTGGCTCCTGCCCACCCGCTACCGCCTGGACGAGGCGGGCGTGGAGATGCGTTTTCTGCTCGGCTCCCGCCGCCGGCGCTGGTCGGACTTCCGCGCCGTCCGCGCCGATCCGGAAGGCCTCTACCTGTCGCCCGATCTCTTCCTGCCTTGCGCTTCGGGCCGCCTCGCCGAGGTGGAGGCCTTCTGCCGCGCGCGGATCGGGGGAGCCTGATGGGCTGGCTGGCCCATGCCTTCGCGCTGGGGGACCCGGCGCCCTGGACCCCCGAGGACGAGGCCCTGCTCGACCGCCTAGCCTCCGAGGTGGTCCGGCGCGGGCTCCAGACCCCGGCGGTGCTCTTCCTGGAAAGCAGCAAACCCCTGAACTTCCTGGGGAGCCAGGCCATGACCTTCCTCCAGCCCATGGCCGGGACGCTGTTCAACGCCGTCGAATGGGAGCGGGTGGCCGCCCTGTTGGAACGCCGCGAGGCCCTGGAGCGCCTGGCGGCGAGGATCGAGGCCTCCTCCCATGCCTGACCACCCCCTGAACGTCGTCCTGGCCACGGACTGCGGCTCCACCACGACCAAGGCCATCCTGATCGAGAAGGTCGGGGACGCCTGGCGCCAGACCTTCCGGGGCGAGGCGCCCACCACCGTGGAGGCCCCCTTCGAGGACGTCACCCGGGGGGTCCTGAATTCCATCCAGGAGATCGAGGAGCTCTCCGGCCGCCGCATCCTGGACGGGGAGCGCATCCTGACGCCGGCGGACGGCAAGACCGGCGTGGACCTCTACATCTCCACCTCCTCCGCCGGGGGCGGGCTCCAGATGATGGTGGCCGGAGCCGTGAAGGCCATGACGGGGGAGAGCGCCCAGCGCTGCGCCCTGGGGGCGGGCGCTATCGTGATGGACGTCCTGGCCTCCAACGACGGCCGCCTGGGCCATGAGAGGATCGAGCGCATCCGCCACCTGCGGCCGGACATGATCCTGCTCTCGGGCGGCACGGACGGCGGCACGGTCTCCCACGTGGTGGAGATGGCCGAGTACATCGCGGCCGCGGATCCGAGGCCGAGGCTGGGCCAGGGCTACAAGCTCCCCATCATCTATGCCGGCAACCAGGATGCCCGCGCCAAGGTCGAGGCGGTGCTGGGGGAGCAGACGGCCCTCCTGGTCACGGAGAACCTCCGGCCCACGCTGGAGCGGGAGAACCTCATGCCCGCCCGGCACAAGATCCATGACGTCTTCCTCGAGCACGTCATGCAGCAGGCCCCCGGCTACAAGAAGCTCATCTCCTGGGCCGGGGCGCCCATCATGCCCACGCCCGGGGCCGTGGGCCTCATCATGGAGGCCATCGCCAAGCGCCAGGGCATCAACCTGGTGGGGGTGGACATCGGGGGGGCCACGACGGACGTCTTCTCGGTCTTCCGCGGCGTCTTCAACCGCACGGTCAGCGCCAACCTGGGGATGTCCTACTCCATCTCCAACGTGCTGGCCGAGGCCGGCCTGGCCAACCTCCTGCGCTGGGTGCCCTTCCCCATCGAGGAGGCCGATCTCCGCGACCGCATCAAGAACAAGATGATCCGCCCCACGACCGTCCCCCAGACCCTCGACGAGCTGATGGTCGAGCAGGCCATCTGCCGGGAGGCCCTGCGCCTGGCCTTCGACCAGCACCGTCTCCTGGCCGTGGGATTGAAAGGCGTCCAGCAGGAGCGCTCCGTCGCCGACGCCTTCGAGCAGAAGTCCTCGGGCCAGTCCCTCATCGACCTCTGGAAGCTGGACCTCATCGTGGGCTCGGGCGGGGTGCTCTCCCACGCCCCGCGGCGCATCCAGTCCATGCTCATGATGGTGGACGCCTACCAGCCCCTGGGCGTCACCCGGCTCTCGGTGGATTCCATCTTCATGATGCCCCATCTGGGCGTGCTCTCCACCGTGAACGAGAAGGCCGCCGCCGACGTCTTCGACCGCGACTGCATGGTCTACCTGGGCACCTGCCTGGCGCCCTCCGGATCCGGCAAGCCCGGCGCGGCCTGCCTGGAGGTCCGGCTCAAGGGCGAGACCCACGCCGTGCCCTTCGGGGAGCTCAAGCTCCTTCCCCTGGCTCCCGAGGAGGAGGCCGACCTGGAGGCGGTCCCGTCCCGGGGATTCGACCTCGGCGCGGGGTCGGGCAAGCCTTTCAAGGCCCGGGTCAAGGGCGGGGTGGTGGGCCTCCTGATCGACTGCCGCGGACGTCCCCTGGCCCTCTCCGAGGACCCCAAGGTCCGGGTCGACCAGCTCGGGCGATGGTTCCGCGCGGCGGGGATGTACCCCGAGGGGGGGGGCTAGCCGCCATGGCTCACGCCTATACCCCGGGGCTCAAGGTCACGTCCTCCGCCGTCGTGCGCCGGCGCCGCGTGCTTCCGATCAAGGGCGAGGTCCTGGTCAAGGCCGGGGACAGGGTGGCCGCCGAGCAGGTCGTGGCCCGGGCCCTCCTGCCGGGCAAGGTGCACACGGTCAACGTGGTCAACGCCCTCTCCATCTCCCCCTCCGAGGTGGCTCGCTTCCTGAAGGTGAAGCCGGGCGACGCGGTCGCCGCCGGGGCCGTGCTGGCCGAGAACAAGCCCCTGCTGGCCTTCCTGAAGACCGCGGTGGCCTCCCCCGTGGCCGGGACCGTGGAAAGCGTCTCCGAGGTGACGGGCCAGCTCCTCCTGCGCGAGCCGCCCCGGCCCCTGGACCTCAAGGCCTACCTGGACGGGACCGTGGCCGAGGTCCTCCCCGGGGAGGGGGTGGTGGTGGAGGCCTCGGGGGCCTTCGTGCAGGGCATCTTCGGGGTGGGGCCCGAGACCCACGGGGAGATCGTCCTGGCCGCATCCTCGAGCGGGGACGAGCTGGGCGCCGACCGTCTCCAGGAGGCCCACCGGGGCAAGGTCGTCGTGGGCGGGGCCCTGGTGCATGCCGGGGCCTTCGAGCGCGCCCGGGCCCTTGGCATCCGGGCCCTCATCGTCGGGGGGATGCGGGATGCGGACCTGAGGGCCCTGCTGGGCTACGATCTCGGCGTGGCGATCACCGGGAGCGAGCCCATCGGGTTCACCCTCGTGCTGACGGAGGGCTTCGGGCGCATCGCCATGGCGGGCCGGACCTTCGACCTGCTGAAGTCCCTGGAGGGCCGCCGGGCCTCGGTCTCGGGGGCCACCCAGATCCGCGCGGGGGTCCTGCGTCCCGAGATCGTGGTGCCCGGGGAGGGGGGGGGCGTGGCCGCGCCTGCCGCACTGGAAGGCGTCCAGGTCGGGGATCCCGTCCGGGTGATCCGTCAGCCCTTCTTCGGCCGTCTCGGCCGGGTCAAGGCCCTGCCCAGCGGGCTGGCCCTCATCCCGACCGGGGCGCATGTCCGGGTGCTGGAAGTGGCCTTCGAGGACGGCAGCTCGGCCGTGGTGCCCCGCTCCAACATCGAGAGGTTCGAGTCGGCGTAGATCCGTTATAACCGCCCCCTGCATGAAGCCCTGGATGCCCCTCCTGGGGGTTTGTTTCCTTGCCGTGGGCGCCGGAGGGGAGGGCTGCCAGCCCCTCAACTGCCCCTATCCGGCCGAGGAGGCGGGGCGCAACATCTACTACGCGGCCTACACCGAGGATCCCAAGGACCTGGATCCGGCCGTCAGCTACAACGCCAACGAGTACGTCTTCCTGGGTCAGATCTATGAGTCGCCCCTCCAGTACCATTACCTGAAGCGGCCCTTCACCCTGGAGCCCCTGACCCTGGCCCAGATGCCGAAGGCGCGCCTCCTGGACCGGGCGGGCAAGGAGCTTCCGGCCGACGCCCCGGACGAGCAGGTGGACCGGGTGGTCTACGACCTCCATCTGAAGCCGGGCATCCGGTACCAGGACCACCCCTGCTTCGCCAAGACCGCCGGGGGCAAGCCCCGCTACGTGCCGGTGGATCCCGCCCTGGCCGGCCGGGTCTGGTCCCCGGAGGATTTCCCCGAGAAGGCCACCCGGGAGCTGACGGCCGACGACTACGTCCTGGCCATCCGCCGCATGGCCGATCCCAAGGTCCCCTGCCCCATCCGGGAGACCCTGGCCAAGTACCTGGTCGGGATGGAGGAGTCCACCGAGGCCATGACCCAGGCCTTGACGGCCGAGCGGGCCCGCCGCAAGGCCGCCGCCGGGACCGCCTACAACCAGGTGCTGGACGAGAAGGAGAATCCCGTGATCCTGGACCCCGAGGCCTACCCCTTCCCCGGGGCGGAGGTCGTGGACCGTCTCACCTTCCGGATCGCGATGAAGAAGCGCTATCCCCAGATCCTCTACTGGCTGGCCATGCCCTTCTTCTCCCCGGTCCCGCGCGAGGCCCTGGACTTCTACGCCCAGCCCGCGTTGGCGGATCACAACATCACCCTCAACAGCTTCCCCGTCGGGACGGGGCCCTACTACCTCCAGCGCTTCGACCGGAACCGCCAGATCGTCCTGGCCCGCAACCCCAACTACCACGAGGACCGGTATCCCACGGAGGGCACCGAGGAGGACCGCGCGGGGGGGCTGCTGGCGGATGCCGGCAAGCGCCTGCCTTTCCTGGACAAGGTGGTCTTCACGCTGGACAAGGAGCCCACCTCGGTCTGGAACAAGTTCCTCCAGGGGTACTACGACGCCGCCGGCATCCCCGCGGACAGCTTCGAGCGCGCCGTGGCCATCTCCATCCAGGGCTCCCCGGAGGTGTCCGGCGAGCTCAAGGACAAGGGCATCCTCCTGCACCGGGAGGCCGCCCTGTCGACCTCCTACATCGCGGTCAACATGCGGGATCCCCTGGTCGGCGGGGTGGACGAGGCCCATTGCAAGCTGAGGCAGGCCATCGGCATCGCCATCGACGGCGAGGAGAGGATCCAGATCTTCCTCAACGGCCGGGGCATCCCCGCCCAGGGGGTCCTGCCTCCCGGGATCTTCGGCCACGAGGAGGGCCCGGAGGCCATGAACGCCTTCGTCTACGACTGGGATGCCCAGGCCGCCGCCCCCAAGCGCAAGCCCCTGGCGGAGGCCAAGCGCCTCCTGGCCGAGGCGGGATACCCCGGCGGCATCGGTCCGGACGGGAAGCAGCTGGTGATCGGCTTCGACCACGCCATGACCAACTCGGCGGACCAGCAGTACCTGGACTGGCTGGTGGACCGCCTGAAGCTCCTGGGCATCCACCTGGAGAGCCGGCAGACCGATTACAACCGCTTCCAGGAGAAGGCCCACAGCGGGAACCTGCAGATGTTCCAGTGGGGCTGGAACGCCGACTACCCGGATCCCGAGAACTTCCTCTTCCTCTTCTACGGCCCCAATGCCCGCGCGGGAAAGGACGGGGAGAACGCGGCGAACTACGCCAATCCCGAGTACGACGCCCTCTTCCATAAGGTCGAGAACATGGAGAACTCCCCGGAGCGCCTGGTCATGATCCGGAAGCTGAGGACCATGCTCCAGCATGACGCGCCCTGGATGAACGCCTTTCATCCCGTTACCTTCACCCTGGACCACGCCTGGCTCAGGAACCACAAGTCCATCCAGGTCGCCAACAACAACCTGAAGTACCTGAGCATCGATGCCGCCGAGCGGGTCCGCCGTCGCCGCGCCTGGAACCAGGCGGTGTGGTGGCCCCTCTGGGCCGTCCTGGGGGCGGGACTGGCCCTCCTGGTGCCTTCCTGGATGGCCGCCCGCCGCCGCGAGAGGCAGGGGGCCCGGTGATCTCCTACATCCTCCGCCGCATGTTCTACGCCGTCCCCATCCTGCTGGGGGTGAACCTGCTCACCTTCCTGCTCTTCTTCTTCGTGAACTCCCCGGACGACGTCGCCTGGCAGATCTGCGGGCCGAGGTCCAAGACCGAGCAGCGGGAGGCCTGGAAGCGGGAGCACGGCTACCACCTGCCCCGGATCTGGAACGACCGGGAGCAGGGGCTGGCGCAGGCCACCCAGACCATCTTCTTCACGAAGTCCGTCGGGCTGATGCGCTTCGAGTTCGGCCGCTCGGACCGGGAGAACGTCCACATCGGGCCCGAGATCCGGCGCCGCATGTTCCCCAGCCTGGCCTACGCCATCCCGACCTTCCTCCTCGCGCTCTTCGTGGAGATCGTGATCGCGATGCTGGTGGCCTACTACCGGGGGAGCGTCTTCGACCTGGCCGTCCTCCTGGTCTGCGTCCTCTTCATGTCCATCGCCGGCATGTTCTACATCATCGGGGGCCAGGTCCTGTTCGGGATGTGGCTGAAGCTGGCGCCCATCTCGGGCTACGCGGAGGGCCTGTCCTGCTGGAAGTTCCTCGTCATGCCCGTCCTCATCGGGATCATCTCGGGCCTGGGCGGGGGCATCCGCTTCACCCGGACCGTCTTCCTGGAGGAGGTGGGCCGGGACTACGTGCGCACCGCCCGGGCCAAGGGCCTCTCCGAGGCCCGCGTCCTCTTCGTCCACGTCCTCAAGAACGCCATGATCCCCATCCTGACCTCGGTGGTCTTCTCCATCCCCTTCCTGTTCATGGGAAGCCTGACGACGGAGAACTTCTTCGCCATCCCCGGCCTAGGGGGGTTCACCATCTCCGCCATCCAGGGCCAGGACTTCGCCATCGTCCGCTCCATGGTCTTCCTGGGCTCGGTGCTCTACATCGTGGCCGGGGTCCTGACCGACATCAGCTACGTGCTGGTGGATCCCCGGGTCCGCCTGGAGGGATCCGGCTCGGTCCTGGGCATGCTCAAGGGCTTCCTGGGCATCCTGGCGGGCGGGGCCGTCCTGGCCGGGCTCTGGAGCCTCCTGGCGGAGCACGCCTCCCGCTTCTACAAGGTGGCGGAGGCCCACTGGGACCCCGACCTGGCCCAGAACCTCTTCGTCGTCCTCCTGGTCCTTTCCGTCGCATGGTTCCTGTGGCGCGCCCTTCCCCGGGAACCCTGGCGCACCGCTTCCCGGCAGATCCGCGCCAACCGCCCGGCCCTGGTCTGCCTGGTCCTGCTGGCCGTCTACGTCTCCATCGGGCTGATCGACTCGGTGGCCTGGAAGGATCCCATGACGGACGCCAAGGGCGGGGTGCTTCACGACAAGGAGGGCGGGGTCGTCCTCCAGGCCACCTCCCGGAGCCTCCTGGACCGGGCCTGGGATTTCTGTCGGGGGGACCTGAAGGAGAAGTCCTACTCGGCTCCCCTGGCGGACGTGCAGTTCACCCGCAACATGGTCCAGGGGCCCGATGGGAAGAGCCACTGGGAGGCGCCCCCGCTCCGCCGCCCGGGCGCCCACCTCCTGGGCACGGACAAGGTGGGTAAGGACGTGCTCTTCGTCTCCCTCAAGAGCATTCGCACCGGCCTGGTGATCGGCGGGATCACGACCCTGATCGCCATCCCCTTCGCCATGCTCTTCGGGATCCTGGCCGGGTATTTCGGTGGTTGGGTGGACGACCTCATCCAGTACGTCTACACCACCCTGGCCTCCATCCCGGGCATCCTGCTCATCGTGGCCTTCGTGCTCATCTTCGGGCGGGGCCTCCTCCAGCTCTGCATCATCCTGGGCATCACCTCCTGGACCGGGCTCTGCCGGCTCACGCGCGCGGAGACCCTGAAGCTCCGCGAGATGGATTACGTGAAGGCGGCCGAGGCCCTGGGGAGCTCCCGTCTGCGCATCCTCTTCAAGCACGTCGCGCCCAACCTCATGCACCTGGTCCTGATCTCCGCCGTCCTCCAGTTCAGCGGCCTGGTCCTGGCCGAATCCGTCCTGGCCTATGTCGGCGTGGGCGTGGGGGCCGGCACGTCCTCCTGGGGCAACATGATCAACGCCGCCCGCCTGGAACTGAGCCGGGAGCCCGTCATCCTCTGGAACCTCCTGGCCGCCTTCGTCTTCATGCTGGGGTTGGTCCTTCCGGCCAACCTGTTCGGAGACGCCCTGCGCGACGCCCTGGACCCCCGGCTGAGGAGGCGCTGAGATGGGCGGCCCCCTGCTCCAGGTCGAG
>JAHFOU010000273.1 GCA_023261525.1 Planctomycetota bacterium
GGCCAACGGGACGAGGTCACCCTGGACCTCAACGACGGCATGATCGGCCCCATCATCGGACCGCTCTGGTCCGGGAAGCGGGCCTTCAATGCCCATACGAATTCCTATGCCCCGGACTTCGAACGGGACAGCCAGGGCGCGATCGTGGGCCGGGCTCCCGTGAACCTCAACTGGGCCCGGACGAGGCCCGCCGTGATCCGGGCCCTGGTCCGGGGGCTTTCGGCGGTCTGGCTGAATTCCGCGGCCATGAGCGCCCCTCCGGGCACCGACGGGCGCGATCCCCAGGGGGCCGGCCGGGACGAGGGGACACTGGGGGAATTCTCGTCCATCACCTATACGGTCTTGAGTTCCAACGCGGTGGCGACGGCCCTCCTGGGCCACACGGGCTTCCCGACCTGGGCGGCGGACTACCCGGACTGGGACCAGACCCCGACCTTCGACTCCTGGGATGAGTTCAACCGTTTCGTGGACCTGAAGCTGGCCGCCGTGGGCATGCCCGTGCTGAGGGATATCCTCAAGGCCAACTTCAACCCCAACAGCGCGCTGAACAAGTTCAACCCGGGGGAGACCTACGCCAAGGAGGTCGACAAGTCCGACCTCAGGGCCTATTCCACGGAGTTCTGCTTCCGGACGCCCTTCCAGCGCCTGACCTCGGCGGGGCGGTGGGTGGATCCCACGGGCCGCCTCCTGGCCGAGCGGGTCCTCTCCCTGGACCTCGTCTTCGACCAGGTCCGCCTCACCACCCAGTCGGAATTCTGCGCCGGGAGCCTGGGCCGCCTGGACGTGGCCGGGGACGAGACCGGCTTCCGGAAGCCCGGGGATGCGGGCTTTCTCGAGCCTACCGGAGGCCTGGAAAGGACGACCGGAAGCCTCTCCCTGCAGACCTATCCGGAACCCCAGTGGTCGCTCACCCCCTGTCCGACGCCCGCCCCGTACGATGGCCGTCTCGAGCTGGCCAGCGTGGAGACCGAGGCGAGCCCCACGGCCCTCTCCGGGCTCTCCTTCCTGGCCAGCTGGGACGGAAGCTATGACGCCACCTGGGCCTCCGGGTCCCGGACCTGCCTGATGGACGAACAGCAGGGCGGCCCCGGCATCTCCCTCTACGGCAACGGCCCGGTGGGGAACGCGGCCCTGCTCAACATGCTCTATCCGGACGGATGCGCGGTGGAGCCGCGCCGCACCCCCGCCTACGAGGCCCGGGGCAACCTGGGGGACGGCTTCCGCGGCATCGTCTCCTTCTGGTTCAAGCCCCAGGCGGGGCCGGAGGAGGGGATGCTTTCCTACCGCCAGAATACCTGCATGCTCCAGCTGGTGAACGTGCAGCAGTACCCGATCACGGCGGCCACCTGGACCCAGGCGCTCATGATCGGCACCTACCGCCGGGGAAACTATCCCGCCGGCTCCACCTGGGGCGGCTACGTGGAATCCCAGGCCACGGACGATTCCCTCGCCGCCGCGGATTGGGCCATCGAGCAGAACCACAAGTTCGGCTACTACACCGGCGCGCCCAAGGACTGGTGGGCCGCCCACCGCTGGTACCTGGTCACCTTCCAGTGGAACCTCCAGGTCGTCAACAAGACGGACTACCTGGGCTTCTGCGTGAACGCCCGCAAGCACGACTACACCGGCCGGATGTACTCCCCCTACGACATGACCATGGCCCCGACGGCCACCAGCCTGATCCGGAACTGCTACCGCGCGGACGGCAGTTACGGGACCCCGTACTTCTATCTGGGGGGGAGGGGAGTCGGCCAGATGAACTACTCCGAGAGCGGGACCTTCGACGAGTTCGCCTGCTGCGCCGCCGGGGCGGACATGAACGAGTCCGTGACGCTCGCCGGCGGGCGCTTCCGGTCCGGACGGTACTGCAAGGAGGATGAGGCCGCCGACCCGTCCAAGCCCGAGTACCGGACCTGCCCCATCCCCCTGGCCCCCGGAAGCCGACTGGCGAGGGTGGACTGGACGATCAACCTTCCCCGGTGCAGTACGGCTCCCAATCCGGAGTGGCCTTCCGCCAACCGGATCTTCTACGGCACCGGGAACGACCTCGTTTCCGGGGCGACGGCCGACGCCGCGGTCAGCCTCCTGGATCCCTCGGGTGTCCGTCTCCTGCCCGACCGGCTGACCCGCTCCGGGAGCCCCCTGTCGCTGACGCCCCCGGGCGGCATCCTGAGACTGGGCGTCAACCTCCGTCCCAGGCTGGGGGACAACACGGACCTGCCGCTGGACTGGACGAAGATCAACGCGCCGATCCTGGAATCCCCCGTCCTCGACGACCTGACCGTGGTCTATACCCCGGCCTGCGGCCCCCGCCTGCTGGGGTGGCGGGAGGGGGAGGCTCCATGACGCGGCGCTCGGGACTCATCCTGCTGGTGGTGATCGGGGTGCTGGGGGTCCTGGCCGTGATGGCCGCGGCCTTCGTGACCATGGCCCAGCTGGAGCGGAAGGCCTCTCAGCAGAGGCTTCACGTCACCCAGGCGCTTCTACTGGCGCGCAGCGGCGTCGAGGACGCCCTGGCCAGGCTCTCGGCGGGTCAGGATCCCCAGGACGAGGCCAGCCGCTACGGGGGCGAGGATTGGCTGCTGGACGGGGACCAGGGTCCCGGCTCCTTCGACCGCCAGCAGGAGGTCTACCATCCGGGGACCCTGGATACCGAGGCCTGCCCGCCTGCCCAGGCCCTGAGGCCTTCCTTCTACAAGCGGGATGCCCTGGGGCGTCCGGAGCTGGCGTCGGTGGGAGGCCGCCTGAGGGGAAGCACGGGCCTCCTGTCGGGGGAGGGGAAGGCCTATGCCGTCCGCGTCCGTTGCGGAGGGTTCTACGTGAACGGGGGGGATCCGTCCGCTCCGCCCGCCCAGGGCTACAACGCCGTGCTGAAGCGCATGCTGGGGACCCTGGCCGACGCGGTGGACCGGGAGGACGGGACCGTCGGGAACGGCCCCGTCCTGAAGGCCGACGGGGAGAACCTGGTCACCCTTCGCCCCGCGGCGGGATGGCAGGGCCCGGAGCAGGTCCGGGACCGTGCGCTGGGGGGAAGCCAGGCCAAGCTGGATGCCCTGGCGCCCTACCTCGTCTTCCGCGCCTGGGTGGACCGGCGGGTGATCGCGCCGAACGTCTCGGGAGGCGTGCTGGGGATGGTGGTGACCCATTACGCCCAGATCAAGCAGGCGCCGGTGCACGCCACGTACGGGGGACCGTCGATCACCCCGGACTTCGAGCGCATCCCGCCGGCTCCCGGGGGCGCCGTCGTGGGCCGGGCCCCGGTGGATCTGTCCTGGGCCCGGCGTCATCGCCCCGCCCTCCTCGCGCTCCTGGCCGGCCTGAAAGGGGTCTATCTCGACGAAAGCACCCCGATCCCCGCCCCGCCGCCCGCGCCGAACCCGACCCTGGGCACCCTGAGCACCGCCGAGATCGTCCTGGACTGGGCGGCGGCCGGGGACGACTGCCGGACCGTGGCGGACCGCCTCCTGGCCTGGACCGGCGACCTCACGACCTGGCAGGCCTGGAACACCTTCTGCAACGGGACCCCGTTGACGGGAGGTACCCCCGAGCAGATCCAGGCCAAGCGGGACCTCCTGAAGGCCAACTTCAACCCCAACTCCGACCTGAACAAGTTCAACCCGAACCTTTCGTCCTGGAAGACCGTGGACAAGCAGGACCTGCTGGTCTACTCGACCGAGTTCAGCCTGCTTCCGATCCAGGACCGCCGCATCGATGCCGTGG
>JAHFOU010000274.1 GCA_023261525.1 Planctomycetota bacterium
TCGTCCTTCCTCAGCATCGGCGCCCGGGTGGCCCGGGTCTCGTCCTGGGGGGTGCCCGGGCTGGGCAGGCGTTCCAGGACCTCCCGGAAGAGGCTGGCCCCGGCGGCGAAGAGGCGATCCCCCAGGGTCACGGCGCTGTCCTCGGGGAGGATGGGCTCCTTGCGGCAGGCCAGGACAGGGCCGGCGTCCATGCGGTCGACCATCCGGATCACGCAGACTCCGGTCTCGCCGTCCCCGGCCAGCAGGGCCCGGGGGATGGGGGCCGCCCCCCGGTATTTCGGCAACAGGGAGGGGTGGAGGTTGAGACAGCCGTGTTCCGGGAGGGCCAGGAGCGCGGGGCCCAGCTTCTGGCCATAGGCGATCACGGCCAGGGCGGCCAGCTTCGGCCCGGCCTTCTGGCGGATCCAGGTCATGGAGTCGGGCGCATTGATGTCCGTCGGCTGGAGGAGGGGGATGCCCCGCTCCCGGGCCCAGAGGACGAGGGTGGAGGGCTCCGCGGCCAGGCCCCGGCCCTTGGGCCGGTCCGGCGCCGTGATCAGGCCCAGGAGGGCGTGCGGAGGCCTCGCGAAGGCCTCCAGGCAGGCCAGGGCCCTGGGATCGGTGGCGGCGGCGAGGAGATTCACCCCGCTACCCACCGGCCGGCAAGGGCGCGGCGATAGGAGCAGGAGGCGTGGGGAAGCTCGCCATCATGGGCGGGAGGCAGAGAGCGGCGACGATCGCGACCCCGCCGCAGCAGCAGAGGAGGAGGAAGTGCCACCAGAGCGCCGCCACGACCCCCTGCCAGGTCTTGCATCCATGCACCCGGATCAGGCCTGCGATGTAGCAGACGGGGGCCCAGAGCATGGCGATCAGCCATCCGAGGGGCAGCAGATGGAAGATGCCCGCGGCCCCCATGGCATAGGCGTAGACCGCCAGGGTGGTCCCCAGGTCCTTGCGGGGCGCTCCGGTCATGAGCAGGCCCAGGTGTCCGAGGAGACCGCAGATCATCATGCCGAGGACGGCGCCGAAGGGGGCCATGATCATGCCGACGCCCCCCTGCAGGAGAAGCATCGCCTGGGGGGAGAACGGGGAGGGGGCAGAGGACATGGTGGCGGCCTGCGGAAGGAAGAGGGTCATCAGGCTCATCATCCAGTGTTGCATCAGGTTCTGGAGGACTGCCCCCCACAGGGCGCCGACCACGGCGCCCCCTCCGCCGAAGATCACGAAGAAGATCATGGCGTCGCCCAGGGAGGCGGGCAGGCGCATCTTCCCGTAGGCCTCCGTAGGGGCGAGCAGGACCTGCTTCAGGGTCTCCCAGCCTGCCGTCCAGAGCCCGAGGGAGCCCCGGTTCTCCCAGGGGATCCCGGGCGCGGCGGCGGCCGCCGCGGCCTTGCCTTCCAGGAAGGCGCCGCAGGCCATGCATTTTTCGCTCCAGGAAGGGTTCTGGGCGCCGCAATGGGGGCATCCCGGAGTGCCGGGACCCAGAGCCGCAGGGGGCGGCGCCTCGGGCATCAGCGCGAGGCGGCGGCCCGGCGCTCGGCCGGGGTGAGCAGGTAGTCCAGGAGGGACTCCAGCTGGCGGTTCGGATCCCGGGCCATGAAGTTCAGCTCGGGGTCGATGTCGTTGTCCGGTTCGATCGTGCCGTCCGCCTTCGGGGTGAAGTGGGGCGGCATGACCACGAAGGGTTGGCTGCGTTCCGGGTACTGGATGTAGCGCCGGGTCCACTCGCGGCGCAGGCGTCCGGCCAGGTGGTCCAGGCTGGGGCCGATCTGCTCCTTGGCCATCCCGCCCAGTTCATGGCAGCCGCGGCAGTCCGTGCCCTCCTTGGCGATGAGCTGGCCGGTGGCCTTCAGGTCCTCCGCGGACGGCGCCGGGGCCTCCTCGCCGAAGGGCCAGGAGCCCTCGGCGGTCAGGGCGAAGTAGCGGACCAGGTCCGCGGCCTGGGCGTCCGTGAAGCCGAAGGTCGGCATCCTCAGGGGCACCTTGGGGCGGATGGGCTTCTCCCCGCGCTTGGCGTATTCCCAGGCCGGGCTCTTCAGGAAGTGGAAGAGCCACTCGGGCTGGACGCGCGCGCCCAGGTCTCCCAGGAAGGGAGGGGCGAACTTCCCGCTCTGGTCGGCGGGCGTGCCGGTGACCTTGTCCGCGACGGCCCGGCCCAGGAGGCCTTCGCCGAGTCCGGCCACTTTCACGGTCAGGGGGACGGTCGGGCGGAAGGGGTCGCGCTGGCGCCGCTGGTCGATGGACGCCAGGAACTCCGCGAGGCGGGGCGCATTCGCCGTCAGGCCCCAGGCCTTCAGGGCGTCCTGGGCCGAAGGCTCGGGGGCGAGCGCCAGGAAGCTCCGCGCCGGGGCCAGGAGGGCCTGGCGCTCGGACGCCTTCTCGCGGGACCGGCGCTCCAGGGCCTCCTGGGCGCTGGGGGTGCGCTCCAGGTCGTTGGCGGAGGTCCAGAGCAGGTGGTCGGTCAGCCAGGCCCTGTCCTCGGGCGTGCGGAAGGAGGGGAGTTTCGAGGCCTCGAGGGCCTTCGGGAAGGCGCCCACCACGTGGCAGGCCGTGCAGTTGGCATCCTTGATGAGGCGCCGCCCGCGCTCCAGGGCGGCCTTGTCCTCCGTCATGCGCTCCTGGCGCTGGGGGACGATCCTCTCCTTGGTCATGGACATCAGGAAGGACGTCAGGGCGTGGGCGTCGGCGTCGGTGAAGCCGAAGCGCGGCATGATGAGGCGGTCCAGGGGCGCCTTCTCGCGCGCGGTGTCGAAGATCCTGGGGTCGGAGACCTTCTGCTCCAGCCAGGCGTGGCGGGTCCTGAGCGCGCCTTCGCTGAAGGGCTCGCGGGCCTGGAAGGCCTCGACGAAGCCGAAGTCGACCTGGGCCAGGTCCTTGGAGCCCACCTCGGTCAGCTCGGCGCCGATGCCTTTGTCCTCGGCGAAGCCGGGGATGACATGGCAGCCGTTGCAGCCGTAGCGGCGGACCATCTGGCGTCCCAGCTCGGCCGGGATGGCGTCCTCGGCCACGGGCAGGGGGCGGCTCTCGGCCGGCAGGATGGCGATCTCGGCGGGCATGGGCGTGCCGGGAGTCAGGACGTAGTCCACGACGGCCTGGGTCTCCTTGCTGCGGAGCTTCTCGCGGAGGATGTCACGCATGCGTCCGCGGTCGCCTTCGGGCGCGGGCAGCTGCTCGAAGCCCTCGTTGTGCAGGGTCATCAGGTAGGCGGCGGCATCCGCGGCCTCGGCGTCCGTCAGGCGCAGGTTGGGCATGCGGCCGCCCGGGAAGTAGTGCTTGGGGTCCTTCAGCCAGTGGAAGAGCCAGGTGGACGTGGTCTTGGAGCCGATGCCGCCGAGGTCGGGGCCGAAGGCGTCGAAGTCGGCCTTGCCGGCCGCGAGGGCGACCTTGCCCGTCGGGCCCTCCCCCTGGATGGTGTGGCAGGCCATGCACCCGACGGTCTCCACCAGGTTCTTGCCCCGGCCGGCGTCCCCGGCGGGGGCGGCGGCCTCATGGCGGGTGGCGCTCTTCTGGAAGAGGAAGGCCGTGATGGCGCGGATCTCGTCGGCCTCGCGGCGGCGCATCTCCTCGGTCATGCCCGGCGCCACGCCGAAGAAGGACGGCATCCGGGTGTGGGAACGGAAGTGCTTGGGCTCGGCCAGCCACTTGGAGACGAACTCCTCGCTCATCTTGTCGGCCACGTGGGTCAGGTCCGGGCCGACCTTGGCCATGCGGTCCGCCTCGGCGGCGGAGGGCATCTGT
>JAHFOU010000022.1:0-6040 GCA_023261525.1 Planctomycetota bacterium
ACGATCCCGGCGAGGCGCTCGGCCTTGGCCGCATCCAGGTCGATCTCCAGGGGGCCGGAGCGGAAGGTCGCGAGCGGGGAGGCCCAGTCCCCCAGGGAGAGGGAGGCCAGCTCGAAACGTTCGAGTCCCATCCCGGGGGCCCGCAACGAGAGGGGCTTGTCCAGGGCCAGGGAGCGGGAGGTTGGAAGGACGCGGAGCGAGGCGGCCTCTGCAGAAAGGGCGCCGGACAGGGTCACGCCGGGCGGCAGGAGCTTCCACGCGGCCAGGAGGGCTCCGGCCTTCTCCAGGTCGGCGGAGACCGTGAGGCCGGTCAGGTCCAGGTTCCCCCCGGAGAAAGCAGGCGCGCAGGAGAGCGAAGCCAGGGGGGAGGAGAGCTTCATCGACTCCGCCGAGAAGGCCTGGGGAGAGGCCTTGGCCTTGAGGACCTCCAGGGTGGCGGTCTCCAGGGAGATCGGGCCGGGCAGGGCATCGCCCGAGGCGCGGAAGTCGGACAGGGAGGCCGTCACGGACGGGATCACCCAGGGACCGGCCAGGGGCCCCGAGCCCTGGAGGTGGAAGGCGGCCCTGCCCGCCAGGGCATAGCCCCTCAGGGCCGGCACCGGTCCGGAGAGGAAGCGGGCGGTGGCATCCAGGTCCGAGACCTGGACGTCGAGCGCGGCCTTGACCGTGCCCGGACCCTTGGACGGAAGCTCCAGCAGGCCCTCGAGGAGGTTCGCGCTCAGGAAGGGCATGGAGGTCTTGAAGGTCCTGACCAGGACCCGGGTCCCTTCGTCGTCCCGCACCAGGTCCGCATCCGCCTCCAGGGCACCCTGGGGGATCTGGATGGGGGCGCCGAAGGGTCCTCCGGAGAAGCGGCCATCGGTCAGGCGGACGGCCGTGGCTAGGCGGGCACCCTGGGCGCGGAAACTGCCTTCCAGGCGGCCCCGGCAGTCGAGCGCGGGAAGATCGCTGAAATATCCGGCGAGCAGGGCCTGGAGGCGGGCCAGGTCGGCCTTCAGGGTCCCGGAGAGATCCAGCTCTCCGAGATGCTGGGGATCCTGGACCGAGCCGGAGAGGGAGAGGTCCAGGGGCCCCTCGGTTCCGGTATCCAGGCGGAGGGTGGAGACGGTCAGGTGGCGGGTCCCGGTCTCCCAGCCCAATTTTTGGGAAAGCTTGAGGTCGGTCCGGGGGCCGGTCGGGCGGCCTGGCGCCAGGACGGAGAAGCCGGAGAGGGAGGTCTCGCCGTCCACCGAGAAGGTCTCCGCATCCCCCTTCAGGGCCAGGTGGGAATCCAGCAGGCCGGTGAAGGCAGCGCCCGCGGGCAGGACTCCGGTGAGGGCCTTGTCCAGGCCAGCCAGGTCCCCCTTCAGGGTCTCGGCGACTTCCAGGATCCTGCCTTCGCCGTGGCCCGCCAGGGTCCCGGAGAGGGGGCCGGCGGTCAGGGGGCAGGACGCCAGGGTCCAGGCACCCGAAGGGAGATCGAGGGTGGCCTTGGGGGCGATGCGGCATTCGCTGAGGCGGGCCTGGCCCCAGCCGGCGCCACGGGCATGGAGGTCGCCTTCCAGGGTCAGGGTGCCCGGGAAGCGGCCTTCGACCGCGAGGGTCCCCTCGGAGAGGGCGCAAACGGCCGGCCCGAGGTGGAGATCCTTCAGCGAGAGGTTTTTCAGCGCGGCCTGGAGGCGGCCGTCCTTCAGGGAGGCTTCCAGGCCCATCTCCCCGGCGTCCAGGCTTCCCGGCAGGGGCAGGAAGGGCGCCAGGAGGCCGGCCAGGCCCTTGCCCTTCAGCGTGGCCTTCAGGCTTCCGGACTTCGAGGTGGGAGAGCCCTCCAGGTCGGCCTGGATGTTCCAGTCGGCGTCCCCGGCAGCCGCGCGGAGCTTCAGGGCGGCCTTCAGGGGCTGGGCGAGGAGGTCGGGGGCCGAGGCGTCCAGGGAAAGCTCCGGGATCTCCAAGGCCTTGCCGCCGGCCAGGAGTCGGGCCTTGCCCTCGACCGTGAGGGAATCCAGGGCCACGGGCCAGGGCGTGGCGCCGGAGGCGGATGGAGCCGAAGGGGTCGAGGAGGAGACTTTGGGTTGGAGGGCCATGGCGTTCCAGAAGCCGTCCTTGGCCCGCTGTTCCAGGGAGGCCTCCAGGCCCTCGACGGAGACGCGGCGCACGTGGACCTTGTGGGAGAGCAGGGCGGTGAGGTCGGCGTCGACGTGGATCCGCTGGATCTTGAGCAGGGGGACCTCGGAGAAGCCCTCGGCGTTGGGGATGCGCAGGCCTTCCAGGGTGGCCCCGCTGAACCAGCCCAGGGAAAGGCCTTCGACAGCGATCGGGATGCCGGCAGCCTTGGATTCGGCCTCGATGCGCTCCCGGATCCAGCCCGTGGGCATCAGGGTGGGGGCCAGGAGGACGAGGAGGGCCAGGATGACCAGGGAGATCCCGGCCCACTTCAGAAAGCGCTTGGCCATCACCCTACCCCACCGAATAGTTCGGGGCTTCCTTCGTGATGCGGACGTTGTGGGGATGGCTCTCCGACATGGAGGCGGAGCTGATGCGCTGGAAGCGGCCCTTGGTCTGGAGCTCGGCCAGGGTCCTCGACCCCGTGTAGCCCATCCCGGCGCGCAGCCCGCCCACCAGCTGGTAGGCCAGGGCGCCCAGGTGCCCGGAATACGGGACCTCGCCCTCGATGCCCTCGGGCACCAGCTTGTCCGTGCTCTTGATGTGGCCCTGTCCGTAGCGCTCCTTGCCGGCCGAGCCCGAGGTCATGGCCCCGAGGGAGCCCATCCCGCGGCAGACCTTGTAGGCCCTGCCCTGGTGGAGGACGGTCTCGCCGGGGGATTCCGTCGTCCCGGCGAAGAGGGATCCGATCATCACGCAGTCCGCCCCGGCCACCACGGCCTTGGTGATGTCCCCGGAGTAGCGGATGCCCCCGTCGGCGATCAGCGGGACCTTGGCCTTGCGGGTCTCGGTCGCGCAGTCCTGGATGGCGCTGACCTGGGGGACCCCGATGCCGGCCGTGATGCGGGTGGTGCAGATGGAGCCCGGGCCGATGCCGACCTTGATGCCGTCCGCGCCGGCCTGGATCAGGGCCTTGGCGCCTTCCGCCGTCGCGACGTTCCCGGCCACCACCTCGATGTCGAAGCGCTTCTTGATGCCCTTCACGGTCTCGATCACGTTCTTCGAGTGCCCGTGGGCCGTGTCCACCACGACCACGTCGGCCTCGTGCTTGACCAGGGCCGCCACCCGGTCGAAGTCGTTCACGCCGACCGCGGCGGCCACCCGCAGGCGCCCGCGGGCGTCCCGGCAGGCGCGGGGGAACTCCTCGATCTTGCGGATGTCCTTGATGGTGATGAGGCCCTTGAGGCGGCCCTGCTTGTCCAGCAGGAGGAGCTTCTCGACTTTGTTCTCGTGCAGGATGCCCTTGGCCTGCTCCAGGGTGGTCCCCAGGGGAGCGGTCACCAGGCGGTCCCGGGTCATCACCGAGGCGATCTTGGCCGAGAGGTCCTTCTGGAAGCGCATGTCGCGGTTGGTGAGGATGCCCACGAGCTTCTCCCCGTCCAGGATGGGGATGCCCCCGATCCCGCGCTCGTTCATCATCTGCAGGGCCTGGCCCAGCGTGGCCGAGGGGGGCAGGGTGAGGGGATCCATGATGACCCCGTTCTCGGAGCGCTTGACCTTCTCCACCTCCAGGGCCTGGGCCTCGATGCTGAGGTTGCGGTGGACGACGCCGATGCCGCCCTCCTGGGCCAGGGCGATGGCCAGGGCCGCCTCGGTCACCGTGTCCATGGCGGCCGAGCAGAGGGGGATGTGGAGCTCGACCTTGGGGGTGAAGCGGGTCCGGACGTCCACGTCGGCGGGGGTGACCTCGGAGTAGTCCGGGAGTACCAGGACGTCGTCGAAGGTGAAGGCTTCCTTCGCCTGGGGGATGGGAGCGGACTGGGATTGCGGGGACATGGGCACCTCGGGTGGAAGTGCCGGAGGAGTATACCCCCGCCCCGCCCGGAGGGTCAAGGCAGGGGCTGGGCGACCACCACCTTGTGGGGCGTGACGGTGAGGGTCAACTTCTCCCCTTTGCGCAAGACCTTGAGCTCCAGGGGCTTGCCGTCGGAGTCCTCGACGATCTTCTGGAAGGCATCCAGATCCGAGACCGCGGCTCCGGCGGCCTCCAGGATCAGGTCGTGCTTCTGGAGGGCCTCCGGGGGAGCCCCCTCCGTGGCCTTGCGGACCAGCACCCCGGCCTTGATCTTCAGCTGATCGGCCAGCTCCTCCGGGCAGAGGGAGGCCTGGAGGCCCAGGGAGGGGATCTCCTTCCCCTTCAGGGTCTCCAGGCGGTCCAGGTCATCCTGGTCCAGGGCCATCCTGCGGCCGTTGACGTTCATCTGGACGGCCATCCGGTTCGGCTGAAGGACCTGGACCTTGGGGCCCTGGACGATGCGTTGGCCGAGCATCACCCTGAGGCGCTCCATCTCCTCCTGGCGGGGATCCTTGGGCTTGGGGTGTTCGGCCTCCTGTTTGGCGTCGAGGGTGGCCAGCAGGGTCCTTGCCCGGGACTGGACCTCCGGGTCCAGGGAGTGCGTGGCCTCCTGCAGGGCGTCCCGGGCCGCCTCGCCCTTCTTGGCCAGGGCTTCCGAGGCCGCTTCGCGCTTGGCGAAACTGGGATCGCCCAGGTCGGTGAGGAGGGGGGCGAGCTCAGGGTCCCGGGCCGGGGCGGGAACGGGCGGGGCCGGCGGGGGGGCGGCGTCCTCGGCCCGGGCGGGGGCGGAAAGGAGGAGGAGGCTGAACAGGGCGGTCGGAAGGGTGCGGGACATGGATCCTCCTCAGGTTCGGGGCTAGGACGACCGGGAGAGGGGATTCTTCATGTTTTATCGCCGCATCGCCAGGGTCAATCCCGCCAGGACAAGGCCGAAGCCGGCCAGGTGGTTCCAGCGCAGGGCCTCCTTCAGGTAGAGGGCGTTGAAGGCCAGGAAGACCCCGATGGCGATCGCCTCGGCCAGGATCTTGAGCTGGGGAGCGCTGAGGCTGGCGTGGCCCCAGCGGTTGGCCGGGACCTGGAGGAGGTATTCCGGCAGGGCGATCAGCCAGGAGATCCCGATGGCGGCCAGGAGTGGGAGCTCCTTGTGCTTGAGGTGGCCGTACCAGGCCACGGTCATGAAGGAGCTGGAGAGGGCCAGCAGGCCGACGGTGCGCAACAGGTCCAGGGTCATGGGAGGCTCCTACAAGGCGGTCAGGGTGCTCAACTTGGCCAGGATCTCGTCCATTACGTCCGTGGGAAGAGTGCAGATCGGCTTGGCGTCCCTGGCCCTCCAGTCCAGGCTCTTGACCTGGTCGGAGAGGACGGCGCCACGGACCGGCAGGCCTTCCGGGAGGAGAACCTCGAAGGGGTACCCCTTGACCCGGGTCGTGATGGGGCAGAAGAGGGCCAGGCCCACCTTGCGGTTGTAGGCGGCAGGGGAGACGACCACGGCCGGTCTGCGTCCGGCCTGTTCGTGACCGGCCTGGGGGGTGAAGGTCAGCCAGACGGCGTCCCCGCGCTCCGGGGCCCGGGCGGCTACCACGATTCCCCTCCCGCCGGCCCTCCGGATTCGACCTCCTCATGGCGCCGGGCGGGCGTTGCTCCGGCCAAGAGGGACGCCAGGGTGAAGTGGGGAAGGGTCCGGACCGGCACGATGACCAGCCTTCCGCCCTCCAGCTTGATGTCCACCTCCGTGCCTTCCAGGAGGTGGATCTCCTCCGCCAACGGTTTGGCAATACGCACCCCGAGGCTGTTTCCCCAGCGCCGGATCTTGACGGTCATCTCCTGCCCTCCGTATACACTAAGTATATACTTTTGGATGTCGCCGTCAAGACGGACGGTGTGCAAGGAACCCCCGCGCCGCGGCCAGCACCTCGGCGGCCGTGACGCGGTCCAGACAGGTCACGTGCTCGCACCAGGTGTTGCGGCAGGGATTGCAGCCGATGGGGTGGTAGATCGGGGCCAGGGGCCCTCCCCAGGGCGCATAGCGGTCCGGGTCCTTGGCCCCGAAGATCATCACCGTGGGCGTGCCCAGGGAGCAGGCCAGGTGGGCCGGGCCCGAACCCC
>JAHFOU010000022.1:6050-14231 GCA_023261525.1 Planctomycetota bacterium
CAGGATCTCGATGAGCCCGGGGATGGGCAGGAAGGGCAGGCGCCTGGCCTTGCCGTTCAGCTTCGAGACGATGTCGGCCGCCAGCCCCTCGTCGTCCAGGCCCTGGGGCCCCAGGATCTCGGCCCCGTCCTCCTCGGCCAGCCTGCGGGCGACCTCCACGTAGCGGACCGGGTCCCAGCGGCGGTACCGGGTGCCGGGGCTGGAGGCGGGCCAGAGGGCGATCCGGGGGGAGCTTCCCCGGCGCGGCCCCAGGGCCTCCTCGGCCTGGCGGGCGGCCTCGGCGCTGCGGGGTAGCTTGGGCCTGGCCCCGGTCTCAGACACGCCCAGGAGGGTCATGGCCTTGCGGGTATGGTGCTCGGCCTGGGGCGTGGCGGGGATCTCCACGTGACGGGTCATGAGGAGGTGGGAGCCTTCCCGGGCCAGGGGGGGGGCATAGCCCAGGCGCTCCTTGGCGCCCGAGACACGGACGATCCAGGCGGCCTTCATCAGGCCCTGGAGGTCCACGGCGACATCGTAGGGCTCGGCGCGGAGCTGATTCACAAAGTCCATCCAGGCCCGGAAGCCTTCCTTCTTCGCACGACGGCGGGGGACCTCGACCAGGCGGTCGATCTGGGGATGGCCCTTCAGGAGACCGGCGAAGCGGTCCTCACAGGCCCAGGTGATGCGGGCATCCGGCTTGGCGCGGCGCAGGGCGTCCAGGGCCGGCAGGAGGTGGACGATGTCCCCCAGGGCCCCGAGGCGGACCAGGAGGATGCGTTCGGTCACGGCACTATTTGGTTGCCGACTGGGACTTCTTGTGGTCCTCGAGGAACTTGGCGATCCCGATATCCGTCAGCGGGTGCTTCTCCATGTCGAGCAGGACCTTGGCCGGGGCGGTGGCGATGTGGGAGCCGGCCAGCATGGCCTGGACCATGTGGTTGGGGTTGCGCACCGAGGCGGTCAGGATCTCGGTCTTCAGGGCCGGGTAGTTGCGGAAGATGGCGGCCAGGTCGCGGATCAGCTGCATCCCGTCCTGGGAGATGTCGTCCAGGCGTCCGATGAAGGGCGACACATAGGAGGCCCCGGCCTTGGCGGCCAGGTAGGCCTGGCTGGCGGAGAAGATCAGGGTGACGTTGGTGGGGATGCCGAGCTTGTGCAGGGCATGGACCGCCTTGATCCCCTCGTGGTTCATGGCGACCTTCACCACCACGTTCTTGCCCCAGGTGGCGAAGTTCTTACCTTCCGCGACGATGCCCGCGGCGTCCAGGGAGACGCACTCGCAGTTCACCGGGCCCGGCACGATCTTCAGGAGGTTCTTGAGGATGGCTTCCGGGGTGCCCTTCTCCTTGGCCAGGAGGGAGGGGTTGGTCGTGACGCCGTCGCAGAGGCCCAGCTCGAGGGCGGCCTGGATCTCGGCGGCATTGGCGGTGTCGAGGAAGATCTTCATGAGGACGGGATCTCCTACGGGGTTGGACGCGAATCCTAGCAGACCCCGGAGGGTCTGTCGAGGCGTCAGGACGCCCCGGCCAGGGCCTTCAGGAGCATCCGGCGGATCGCCGGGATCCTGGCCCCCACGCCGCGGCCGGAGATCCTGCCGTCGCGGCCGATCACGTACTGGGTCGGACAGCCCGTCACGTGGTAGTCCTTCATGGTGGCATCCGGGCCCGTCTTGAGGAGGCAGGGCAGGGTGTAGCGCCCGTCCTTCAGGTAGGTCCTGACCTCGTCCGCGCGGGCGGGGGGATCCACGGTGTCGATGGTCAGGAAGACCAGGTCCTTCCCGGCCATCTCCTCGCTCAGCTTCTGGAGGTGGGGGAACTCCGCCCGGCAGGCGTGGCAGCCCAGGAACCAGAAGTTCAGGAGGACCACCCGCCCCTTGAAGTCCGATAGGCTCACGGGACGGCCGGCCACGTCGGTCAGGTGGAAGTCCGGCGCCGCCTCGCCCAGGGCCAGGAGCTTCTCCTCCCCCTCGGGGAGCTTCCGGGTGACGCCCGCCGGAGGGGTGAAGCGGAACTGGGCCGGATCGATCGGGAAGTTCGTCTCCAGACGCGTCCGCTCGCTGACGGCGTTGAGGAGGAGCGTCTGGCCTGTGGGGGTTTCCCAGGAATTCTCCAGGACGTAGCGCAGGGGAGAGCCGTCCGACGCGTCGAGGAAGAAGGTCTGGACCGTCTTGCCGGTCGTATAGGTCAGGACGTGGCAGGGCCTGCCGGCCGTCTCGGCGTCCGGGAGGGTGGCCAGGGTCCCGCCGCCACGGATGGGCATGCAGAGGTTGCCCCCGCCGAAGACCAGCTCCTCCTCGCGCCCCGGCTCGATGAGGCTCCAGGCCAGGGTGCCGTCATGGAGGAATCCCAGGAGGAAGGGGTCCCGGGCGTTGGCGTCGGGGGAGACCTCGCTTTCGTAGTAGCTCTTCTGTTCGGGGTAGTACGACCAGGAGGTCTTCCCATCGCAGATCCGGATGCCCCGGGGCTCCCCGTCCGGGGTCTCGCCCTCCCAGCGTTCCTCGCGGATCCAGCCCGGTTTCACCCAGGTGGTCCTCAGCAGGTTCTTCTGCCCCGATCCCATGTTCCCGCCCACGCAGACCACGGTCTCGACGCGGATCCGGTCGGCGTTGGCAAAGCGGGCCCGGACCTGGGCCAGGACTTTCTGGACGTCAGGGGCCGAGGCAGGGGGAGCCGCCGGCCCGGCGCAACCGGCCAGGGCCGCCCACGCGAGCAGGGCCAGGGGGCGACGCATCATTCCTTCGGGAGCAGGGTCTGCAGGGCCTTGCGGATGGCTTCCTCGTCGAAGCCCACCCACTTGCCCACCAGGAGGCCCTGGGCATCGACCAGGATATAGGTCGGGATGGCCTGGACGTTGTAGGCCTTGGCGACCGGCCCCGCGAAGGCCTGGCTGTCCCAGCCCTGGACCCAGGGGAGCTTCAGGGCATCCACTTCCTTCTGGGCGGCCTCCTTGCCCTTGGGGGTGTCCAGGGTGACGCTGACGACCTGGAGCCCCTTGCCGGAGAATTCCTGGTGAAGGACCAGGACCTTGGGGAGGGCGGCCTTGCAGGGGCCGCACCAGGAGGCCCAGAGGTCCACGAGGACAGGGTGGCCCTTCAGGGCGCTCAGGGTCAGCTCCCCCTTGCCGTCCAGGGTCGGGACCTGGAAGTCCGGGGCCGGCTTGCCCTTGCCCAGCACGCGCAGGTCATAGGCGACCCGTCCCGCGCCTTCCGCGGCGGCGGTCCCGGGGAAATCCTTCTGGATGCCGTCGGCGAAGCCCAGGGCCGCCGTCTCGTCCCCGGCCGTCTGGCAGGCATGGGCCGCGGCCAGCCTCAGGTCCCCGCGGAAGGTGGGGTAGGTCGTGCCGAGCTTCTCCAGGACGGCGAGCCAGCGCTTCAGGTCCGGGGTTCCCGTGGAGGCCTTGGCGTAGTAGAGATGGAACTGCTCCAGCTCCCCGTGGAAGGCATGCTCGGGAGGGAGGATGTCGACGAAGGATTCCAGCTGGGGGATCAGGGCTTCGGGGGCCAGGGTGTGGGCCTGGGTATAGAAGGCCTGCATCCAGGCGCCGGCGCCCACGTCGGTCCTCGGGTGGGCCAGGGCGAAGTTCCCGAACATCGTTCTCAGCACGGCCGAGCCGTCCTCCTCGCCGCGGCCCTTCAAGGTCTCCTGGAGATGCTTGCGGAAATCCTGGTACTCCTGCTGGAGCTCGGGGGAGTCCGTGACCTGGCTCGTGCAGGTCACGTGGACGTCCAGCTCCTGATCCTTGCGCTTGATCGTGACGACCAGGGGGCGGTCCGGGGAGGCGACGAGGATCTTCTGGAGGTCCAGGGCGCCGGCGATGGGCTTGCCGTCCACGCGGAGGATGCGGTCGCCCTCCTTCAGGCCGGCCTTCTCGGCGGCGCCGCCCGGCGTGAGGGCGGTGATCTCGGGCTCCTGGCCCAGCTGGACGCCCAGCATGCCGCGCCGGACGCGGTCGGGGGCCTTGGGCGGCTGGGCGGCATTCTCCTCGGCAAACGAGGAGGCCATCAGGGCGAGGCCAAGGGTCAGGGCAAGGCCGGACAGGGTGGTTTTCATGGGGCGGATCTTAGGGGCTTCGGAAGGCGGCGGCAAGCTGGGAGACTACTTCTCCGGCCAGACGCAGTGGAAGCCGGAGGGCGTGCGGACCAGGCGGATCTCCCCGGCGGGCGCCGTCCAGCAGGTCCAGAGGAGGAGGGGGCCGAACTCCGCGGCCGCCTTGTCCGTGAGCAGGCCTCCGGCCGCCCGGGTCCCGGCATCCTGGGAGGACTTGGCGGCGAGGGCGGCGCGCTTCTCCGGATGCGTCTCCTTCTTCAGGAGGTCGGTGAGCCGCTCGGCCTCCTTGCGCGCCGCCTCCACGGTCCGGGTGGTGGAGGGCTCCGCGCCCTTGGCGCCCTTGTGGCGGATGAGGAGGTGGCGGCAGGACCGGGCCGCCGGCGAGGGGGGCTGCTGGGGGAGGGTGTTCTCCTCCGTTTCCGGCTCCTCCGATCCGGAGAGGAGCCATTGGAGGGCGGCGGCCAGGTAGGCGTTGTCCGGGAGGGCATGCGGGAGGCCCGTCACGCGGTTGGCGCAGAAGCTGCACTTCGCGGCCTTGAGCTTGTCCGTGTATTCCTTGAAGTAGGCGCTGTTCGGGTCCGCGGTTCCGACGAAGAGGCAGACCCGGGGAGGGACGGACCCCTCAGGGCCTGGGGCGAGATCCGCGGTGGGAGGGGCGCTCAGGAGGATGCCCTGGCAGAGGTCGGGAAGGGTGGGGCCCACCTTGCAGCAGACCCAGCATCCCGCCGAGTGCCCGAACCACAGGATGCGCTTGGCATCCACTTCCGGGTGGGCCTGAAGGAAGGGTTTCAGGGCCTCGCCCAGGATCTGGTCGAGGTCGTGGGAGCCGTTCCAGCCGAAGCCGGCGCCGACCTTCTCGACGCCCTCGGGGCAGATCAGGGCGAAACCCTCCTTGGCCGCCAGTCCCTTGTACCCGTTGAAGAAGTTCGCCGCCGTGTCCCCGTGCCCGTGGAAGGCGAGCAGGAGGGGGCAGGGGTGCTTGGCATCGGCCCCGGCCGGGAGGAAGGCCTTGAAGGGGCCCCCTTTGGAGGCCGGCACCTCGAGCTCCCGGGATTCCAGCGCCGCCTCTTTTTTCGGCCCGGCGGGCCAGGCGGGAAGGACGGTGAGGACAGCCAGGGCCAGCAGGACGCCGGTTGCCCTCAAGGCTAGGCCAGACCCCACTTGCGCGTCAGGGCGGAAAGCTCCATCGCCTGCTCCAGGAGGGGCTCGAGCACATCGAGGTGGATCATGCTGGCCGCGTCGCACCAGGCCTGGGGCGGGTTGAAGTGGGTCTCCAGGAAGAGCGCGTTCGCCCCGGCCGCGATCCCGGCGCGCACCAACATGGGCACGTACTGGGGCTCGCCCCCGCGGGGGTCCGAGCTGGGCAGGCCATAGAGGCGGACGATGTGGGTGGCGTCGAAGACCACGGGACAGCCGGTTTCCTTCATGATGGGGATGGCCCGGAAGTCCGAGACCAGGCGGTTGTAGCCGAAGCTGGAGCCGCGCTCGGTCAGCAGGACGTTGGTGCTCCCGACGCTCTTCAGCTTGGAGACGGCGCCGGACATGCCCTCGGGAGCAAGGAACTGGCCCTTCTTCACGTTCACGGCCTTGCCGGTCTTGCCGATGGACTGGAGGAGCTCGGTCTGCTGGCAGAGGTAGGCCGGAACCTGGAGCACGTCGAGGACCTCGGCCGCCTCGGCCGCGTCCACGCCGCGGTGGACGTCGGAGAGGACGGGACAGCCGAAGGTGTCGCGGACCTTCTTGAGGAGTTTGAGGCCCTCGGCGCCGCCGGGCCCGCGGTAGTTCTTCTCGGAACCGCGGTTGTCCTTCTCGTAGGAGGCCTTGAAGATGTAGGGCATCTTGAGGCGGCCGGTGATGCGCACCAGGCGCTCGGCGATGCGCAGGACGGTGTCGGGCTCCTCGATGACGCAGGGGCCGGCGATGAGCCCGAGGGGCTCGCCGGGGCCGATCTTCACCTTGCCGACCGTGAACGTGCGCAGGGGTTCGGGCATGAAGGGCGGGATTCTAGGGTTTGCGTGCGTGGGCGACAAGGTAGAACGAGAACCGCGGCAGGAGGCGGGCCAGGGCCTGGGAGGCCTTCAGCCTCAGCCCCGGCTTCATGAGGGAGGGGATCGGGAAGAGGAGGGGGAAGCAGACATGGTCCCCCGTCCAGCGCGTGTCCGGGAAGCCGGCCGCCTCCAGCTTCCGGCCCAGGTCCGGCTGGGTGAAGTAGAAGGGGAACTCCCCGATGGTGGAGTTGTACTGCCCCGTCCGGTACTTCCACCAGTGCAGCGGGGACCAGCGGTTGCGGTCCATGAAGCAGAGGCGGCCCCCGGGCCTGAGCACCCGATGGATCTCCTTGAGCGCCTTGGGCAGGTCCTTGACGTAGATCATGCTTCGGAAACAGACCACCCCGTCGAAGCTGGCGTCACGGAAAGGAAGCGTCGTCGCGTCGCCCATGGCATAGGACTGCTGGGGGAAGAGCAGGCTACCCTTCATGACGAAGTGCTTGGCCAGGTCGCAGACCACCATCTCCTTGCCTGCCTGCCTCAGGCGGTCGGCATAGAAGCCCGGGCCTCCGCCCAGGTCCAGGACCCGGCGGCTGCCGTCCAGGCCCGCCAGGATGTGGGCGAGGGCGTCCTCCTCGACCCCGCGGGTGAAGAGGCGCCAGGGGTCCTTGTGGTGGTTGATGTAGTGGATGACGTCGAGGGAGACGGTCTCGAAGTGGTCGTCCTCGGCGCCGAGATGCCCCTCCACCATCCAGGGCACGCCGTGGACCACCGGATAGGCCTTGGCGCAGCGCGTGCAGGTCGCCGCGCCCGCGGCGAGATCGACGTCGCCGCGGCAGGCGGGGCAGGCCAGGCTCCCGGCCAGGGGGTGGGGATCGGACATGGCGGCGGATGATACCGGATCCCCCTTGCGCCATGCGCGGGGGAGGGCTAGGTTGTAAGCATGCCGATGAGCATCCTCCAGGCCCGGCTCAGGCCCGTCCAGGTGCGCATGGGCCTCAACCGCTTCCTGTCCGATGCCTTGAAGGGGCTGGCCCTGGGATGGGGCTGTGCGGCCGGGGTGATCCTCCTGGACCGCCTCCTTGGATTCGGCATCCCCCTAGCCTGGCTTCCCAGTACGGTATTGGCCGCCACCGCCGCTCCCCTGGCCGCCGCGGCCGTCTCCGCCTGGATGCGCCGCGCCACCCTGCGCCAGGCCGCGCTTCTTTCCGACGAGCGTCTGGGCCTAGCCGAGCGCCTATCCTCCGCCCTTCTGGTTTCCGGTTCGACCCCGATGGAGGCCGCCGTGCTGGAGGATGCCGGCCGCCACCTGGGTCGCCTGAGGCCCGAGGCCGCCTGTCCGATGGCCTTCTCCCGTCGCCGTGCCTGGACGGCCGCCGCCGCGCTCCTGCTCCTCTCGGGCGCCCTGTGCTGCCCCACCTGGGACCTCCTCGGCCGCAAGGCCGCGGCCGACGCCCGGACCCTGGCCCGCCTCAAGGCCGATACCCTGGCCAAGGCCGTGGAGGTCAAGGTCAAGAAGATCTCCGAGGACGCCAAGGCCAAGGGCGAGGAGATGGGGGATCTGGGCAAGGGCCTGGAGCAGCTCGCCAAGGACCTGAAGGAAGGCGTCCAGGATCCCGCCCAGGCCCTGGCCGAGATCAAGGACCTCGAGAAGAAGCTTCAGGAGGAGGCCTCCCAGTTCAAGGACAAGGACCAGGCCGCCCTGGCCAAGGACGTCAAGAATGCCATGGACGACATGGCGAAGGCGGACGGCAAGTCCCCCGAGAGTCCCCAGGCGGACGCCCTCAAGGACCTGGCCCAGAAGATGGACGAGCTGGCCAAGCAGATGGAGGCGGGAAAGACCGACCCGGCCGCACAGGAGGAGATGAAGAAGACCCTCTCCGCCCTGGCCGACGCCCTGAACAAGGCGGGAGCCTCCAAGGAACTGGCCCAGGAGCTCTCCCGCACGGCGGAAGCCCTGAAGGAGCAGGGCAAGGACGCCATGCCCCAGCTGGCCGACAACCTCCAGAACCTTTCCAAAGAACTCCAGAAGATGGACAAGGCCATGGACCAGGAGCAGATGATGGAGATGGCCAAGTCCGAGTTGGAGGACCTGAAGGACAAGGTCGCCCCCAATTGGAAGTCCGAGGTCTCCGAGGAGGAGATGGAGGCCTTCCGCGAGAAGGCCA
>JAHFOU010000275.1 GCA_023261525.1 Planctomycetota bacterium
ATGCCGGTCCAGCAGGACATCGAGCACCACGTTGGTATCGAACAGGATCCTCACCGGTGCTTCCTGGCAAGGTGGCGGCGGTATTCCTCTTCCCCGGAACGGGCGCCGGAGAGGGCTCCCCGAAGGGAACGGACGACCGGAGGAAGGGCCCTTGCCCGGACCTCCTTTTCCTCTTCCAGCAGCGTGAAGAGGTCTCCCACGATGCCGGAAAGCGAGCGCCCGGAGCGCCGGGCAAAGCGTTTGGCCTGACGGATCAGGGTATCCTCCAGGCGCAGGGTGAGCTTGGTCTGCATGAATACTCCTGACGTATAAATTACAAGTTAACAATACGTCTTGTTTCAACGCCTGTCAACCCCTTGCCCTCGCCCCGACCCAAGGGCTAGCCTAGAGGCCATGCTCCCCCTGCCGGACCGTCTCCGTGAAGCCAGACCTCTCTTGATGGATGGGGCCACGGGCACGGAACTGGGCCGGCGTGGAATCAGCCTCGCCCTGCCCCTCTGGTCCGCGGCGGCCATCCTGGAAGCCCCCGGGATCCTGAGGGAGATCCACGCCGACTACGCGGCGGCCGGCGCCGAACTGATCACCGCCGACACCTTCCGTACCCACGAGAGGAGCCTGGCCAGGGGCGGCCTGCCCGGCCGGGCGGCGGAGCTGACCCTCCGGGCCGTGGAGATCGCACGGGAGGGTGCCGGAGGCCGGGCCTGGGTCCTGGGCTCCCTGGCCCCGCTGGAAGACTGCTACCGCCCTGACCTCGTTCCGGATGACGCCGCCCTGGCCCGCGAGCATGCCCTGCACGGCGAAAACCTGGTCCGGGCGGGGGTGGATGCCATCCTGATCGAGACCATGAACACGGCACGGGAGGCGGCTGCGGCGGCAACAGCTGCGGCGGCCACGGGACTGCCCTTCCTCGTGGGCTTCGTGTGCGGAAGCGAGGGACGCCTCCTCTCCGGGGAGACGGTCACGGCGGCCGCCCGGGCCGTCCTACCCTTCTCGCCATCCGCCCTGCTGATCAACTGCTCGCCGACACCCAGCCTCCTGAATCCCCTTCAGGAGCTGAAGGCCGCTGCGGCGGGCCTTCCGGTCGGCGCCTACGGCAACGTCGGGCACGCCCAGCCGGACGGGAGCTGGGTGAGCGACGGAGTAGAAGATCCCGCCGCCTACGCCACCCACGCGAAGACCTGGCTTCAGGCCGGGGCCCGCATCGTCGGGGGCTGCTGCGGGACCACGCCGGAGCATGTGCGGGCGCTGGCGCGCCTGATCGCCCCTGGCTAGAATCGCTTCGTGCCGAGCGCCTCGACCCTCCCCAAGCCCCCCGCCGCCCTGCCCGGGGTCCCGCCCGGGCGCATGCCCCGCCATGTGGCCATCATCATGGACGGCAACGGGCGCTGGGCCCAGAAGCGGACCTGGGCCCGGATCCGGGGCCACCGCGCCGGGGTCCGTGTCGTGCGCGAGACCACCGAGGAGTGCGCCCGCCTCGGCATCGGCCAGCTCACCCTCTACGCCTTCTCCGTCGAGAACTGGAAGCGCCCCGAGCGCGAGGTCTCCCTCCTCATGCGCCTGCTGGAGCGCTACCTGGTCTGGGAGCGGCCGACCATCCTGGAGAACAACCTCCGCTTCAAGGCCATCGGACGCCTGGACAAGCTTCCCGAGGGCGTGCGCCGGGAGCTGGCCGAGACCACCCGCCTCAGCGCCGCCAACACCGGCACCACCCTCTGCCTGGCCCTGAACTACGGCGGCCGGGCCGAGATCGTCGACGCCGCCCGCCGCATCGCCGAGGACGCCAAGGCCGGCCGCTTGGACCCCGCGCGCCTGGACGAGGCGGCCGTGGCCTCCTACCTCTACCAGCCGGACATGCCGGAGCCCGATCTCCTCATCCGCACCGGCGGCGAGCAGCGCATCTCCAACTTCCTGCTCTGGCAGATCTCCTACGCCGAGATCCACGTGACCCCCACGCTCTGGCCGGACTTCCGGGCCGCCGACCTCCACGCGGCGATCCGGGACTTCGCCTCCCGCGAGCGCCGCTTCGGGGGCCTGGGCGCGTGACGGACGCCGACAAGACGGGGCATCAGCTCGGCATGCGCCTGGTGGTGGGCGGCCTGGCCGTGGCCGTCCTGGCAGGCCTCCTGGCCTGGGACGCCGGCAGCGGCAATCCCCTGGGCCTTCGCCTCCTGCTGGCCGTGGCCGTGACCCTTTCCCTGTCCGAGTTCTATGCCCTGGCCGGGAAGCTCGGCCACCATCCCATGCGCTTCCTGGGGATGGGCGCCGGCCTGACCCTCACCCTCTGGCCCCGCGCGGCCGACCTCTGGGCCCCCCTCCTCCTGCTCCTGCTCGCCCTCTCCATGGTCGTCCTCCTGTGCCGGGAACCCGAGCGGAGGAAGTTCGAGGACCCGGCCTTCACCCTGCTGGGCCTCCTGGCCGTCTGGCTTCCCCTCTCCTATGGGATGCGCCTGCGGATGGACTTCGGGCTCCCCGCCCTGGGCTTCGCCCTGGCCGCGGGCAAGGGCTCGGACATCCTGGCCTATTTCGTCGGAAGCCGGATCGGGAGGACTCCCCTGGCCCCCACCGTCTCCCCCAAGAAAACCTGGGAGGGCCTGGGCGGGGCCATGGCCGGCGGAGCCCTGTGCGGATGGCTGGTGGCCCGCTTCTGGTGGAAGGTCCTGCCCGGCGAGGAGGGTCCGGCGGCCGTCCTGGGATGCATCCTGGGCGGGGTGGGGCAGTTCTCCGATCTCGCCGAATCCGCCCTCAAGCGCCAGGCCTCGGTCAAGGACTCCGGGTCCATCCCGGCCTTGGGCGGCATGCTGGACATGGTCGACTCCCTCCTCCTGGCCCTGCCCATGGCCTACTACGGCCTGAGCTGGATCCGGGACAGGCCCCTCTGGGAGCGCCTGACATGAACCTGGAGATCGGCCTGGGCGAGAGCGAGGACGTGGCCACACTCTTCGGCCCCGAGGACAAGAACCTCCGTGCCGTGCGGGACGCCTTCGGCATCCGCCTCTCCGCCCGCCGCAGGTCCCTCCACCTCACGGGGCCGGCGCCCGCCGTCCAGGCCGCGGCGGCCGCCCTGGAGGGGATGCGCCAGCTGGTCAAGTCCTCGGGACGACTGACCCAGGCCCAGGTGGCCGCCCTCTCGGGCCAGGCCCGCTCCGGGACCGGCGCCTCCCTGCCGCGGGGCGCGGGCGTGGAACCCAAGAGCGCGGGCCAGGCCGAGTACCAGCAGGCCATCCGCACCCACGACCTGACCTTCTGCCTGGGCCCGGCCGGCACGGGCAAGACCTTCCTGGCCGTGGCCGCCGCCCTGGAGGCCCTGCGCGCGGGGGCCTGCCAGCGCATCGTCCTCTCCCGCCCCGCCGTGGAGGCCGGGGAGAAGCTGGGCTTCCTGCCGGGCGACATGCAGGAGAAGGTGAACCCCTACCTCCGCCCCCTGATCGACGCCATGGACGCCCTGCTCGACCCGGCCGAGGTCCGCCGCCTCGTGGCCCGCGGGGTGGTGGAGATCGTGCCCCTGGCCTTCATGCGGGGCCGCACCCTGGACCGCTCCTTCGTGATCCTGGACGAGGCCCAGAACTGCACGGTGCGCCAGATGAAGATGTTCCTGACGCGCCTGGGGGCGGAGTCCAAGGCGGTGGTGACGGGGGACCCGACCCAGACGGACCTGCCTCCGGGCGAGGTCTCGGGCCTGGGGCACGCCTGCGTGGTCCTCCAGGGGGG
>JAHFOU010000276.1 GCA_023261525.1 Planctomycetota bacterium
GGCGCGCCAGGTCGTCCGCGCCGCCGTGTTGCCAGAAGCCGTACCGACGGAAGAGGAAGACCTTCCCCCCGTCCCTCAGCACCGCCGGGACAAGGAGACGGTTCGGATCCCGGCTCAGCAGGAGCTTCGTCTCATCCTGTAGCCGCGAAGAGTCCTGCAGCCTGGCCCTCAGGGATCTCAGGGCCGCCCGGAGGGGCCCACTCCCCTGCTCCCGGTAATAGCGGGCGAGGGAATAGGGGCGGTCCTGCCCGACGACCCCGGAGAGGTCGCGCCCGTCCCAGACGTAGCGGATCCCATGGGCCCGCATGAGGTCGGCGTGGTACTCCAGCACCGGATACGTGTAATGCCAGCCGCCTCCGCCCAGGGAGGGCAGGTCCCCCAGGCCGTCCCCGAGGAGGTTCTGGAAGTTGTGGCGGGCGCTGTGGTTGGTCCAGACCCTGAGGCGGAGGTCATGCCGGCCCAGCTCCTCCAGCCCCCGCTCGGCCAGGGCGCGCGTAAAGCCGCCGCGGCCGTCGAAATCGCCGTAGGTGTGCAGGGTGTCGATCCAGCCGCGCCGGATCCCTTCCCGGATCAGCCCCGCCTGGGGGCCCGGGCGGTCCGAGATCCCCTCGAAGTAGGTGAAGCGGTTGGACTCGAAGGGGTTGTTCGTATACAGCCAGCAGGAGTCCCCCACGTCGAGACCGAGGCCGGGACCGAAGGGCGTCGCCTCCCGGGTATTGAAGAACTGGTGGAGGGCCAGGTAGCTCTCGGGCGTGCTCCAGTCCGCGTCATTGCAGATGGCCAGCGCCCCGCGGAAGGGATAGGGGTGGTCCCGGAGGGAGACGCCGGAGGTCATGCCGGCACCTCGGGATGCTCCTGGTCCGAATCCGCCGGGCTGAGGAACTAGGCGGCGGCGGAGGCCCCGGACTCGGTCAGGAAGTCGCGCCAGGGCCCCTCATTGAGGAAGCCGAGCGCCAGGAGCCTCTCCCGCATCGAGGGGGCGAACAGGGGCAGTTGCAGGACCCGGGCCCCCATCTCCCGGGCCCGCTCCAGGGAGCCGGCCAGCACGGCCTCCAGGGCCGCGGGAAGGGCCGCGAGATCGGCCACCCGGCAACGCCCGGGAAGATCGGTCCTCAGGACGGCATACCCGGCCGGGGCGCTTCCCTCGAAGAAGACCAGCCGCTCGTACGAGACCCCGGGCTGGGCCGTAAAGCGCCAGTTCAGCCAGGCGTGATCCCGGCGGACGTGGGTCAGTCCCCGGCGGGCAGCCGTCCAGGCGGCGTCCCACTCCGGCTCGAAGCGGGCGACGACCCGGCGGGTGGGACCGGGCCGGCCCCGGGACGGCAGCGCCCTGCCGCGGAGCCTGGCGCGCCAGCGGCCCAGGAGGGAGGCCGGGGCCACGTGGGAATCCAGGGTGCCCAGGGGCTTCAGACCCTGCCTCACGAACACGCTCTGCGAGTCCCGGCTGGGCCCCATGACCAGCGGGACGCCCGCGCGGGCCGCCCAGTACGCGACCAGGGCCGAACCCAACCCCCGCCGCCGGGCCTCGGGAAGGGCGTACAGCTCGATGCACCAGGAGGCGGGCCGGGTCATGCCGTCCTGGACCAGGAGGACGGGGAGCCCCTGGCCCTCGGCCAGGATCTCGCCCCCCTCGAACGCCGCCCAGGCCTGGGGCTCCCCGGGAGGCGCGTGGGGATTGCGCGGGACGTTCCATTCCCGGTAGGCCCGGGAGCGGTGGTAGTCCCCCGCCGGCCAGAGCCGCTCCCGGAACCGGAAGAGGGCATCCAGGTCCGAATCCAGGAGCGGACGGGGGACGGCGGCGGGAAGCCCCATCCCTACGCCTCGTCCTCCTCCTCGACACGGTCCCCGGCCTTCTTGCGGTCCTTGAACTTCAGGAACTTCTTCCTGAGGCGGATGGTCTTGGGCGTCACCTCGACGAACTCGTCGTCCTCGATGTACTCCAGCGCGTCCTCCAGGGAGAAGTCGCGCGGCGGCGGGATGGACGAGGCCTTGTCCGCCCCCACCGAGCGCATGTTGGAGAGCTTGCGCGGCTTGCAGGGGTTCACGATCACGTCGTTGTCCTTCACGTGCTCGCCGACGATCATCCCCTCGTAGATCTTCACCCCGGCCGGAACGAAGAGCGGCCCGCGCATGGAGACCGCCTCCAGCGCGTAGGTGATGGAGTTCCCCGTCATCATGGAGACCAGGACCCCCATGTTGCGGTGGCCGATCTCCCCCTTGAAGGGCGCCCAGGACTCGAAGTTGTGGGCCATCACGGCCTCGCCGTGGGTGACGTTCATGACCTTGGTCCTCAGGCCGATGAGCCCGCGGGCCGGGATGTGGTACTCGAGGTGGGTGAGCTTGCCGCGCTTGGCCATGCTGATCATCTCGGCCCGGCGGGGGCCGACCAGCTCCATCACGCGCCCGGCCAGCTCCTCCGGGACCTCCACGGTGAGCCGCTCGATGGGCTCGAGGAGCTCCCCCTGCTTGCGCTTCATGATGACCTCGGGCTTGGAGACCTGGAGCTCGAAGCCCTCGCGGCGCATGTTCTCGATGAGGACGCCCAGGTGGAGGACGCCGCGGCCCGAGACCCGGTAGCGGTCGGCCGAGTCCGTCTCCTCCACGCGGAGGGCCACGTTGGACTTGATCTCCTTCATCAGGCGGTCGCGCAGGTGGCGGGAGGTGAGGTAGGTGCCCTCCTGGCCGGCCAGCGGGGAGTTGTTCACGCAGAAGTCCATGGACAGGGTCGGCTCGTCCACGGCCAGGACCGGCAGGGCCTCGGCGTTCTCGTCGGTCGAGATGGTCTCGCCGATGTCCACCTCCTCCAGGCCGATCAGGCAGAGGATGTCCCCGGCCGTTCCCTCCTTGGCCTCCACCCGCTTCAGGCCCTCGTAGACGTCGATGCGCTCGATCCGGGCCTTGCGGCGCGTCCCGTCGCGGCCGATGACGGTGACGTTGGTCCCCGGCGTGATCTTCCCCTCCACGGCGTGCCCGATGGCGATGCGTCCGACGTAGTCGTTGTAGTCCAGGGAGGCCACCCGCATGCGGAAGGGCTTGTCCACATCGGCCTGGGGCGGCGGGATGTGCTTGAGGATGGCGTCGAAGAGCGGGCGGAGGTCCTTGAGCTCGTCCTTCATGTCCGCCTTGGCCACCCCGTCGCGCCCGCAGGCGTAGATCACCGGGAAGTCCAGCTGCTCGTTCGAGGCCTCCAGCTCCAGGAAGAGCTCCAGGACCTCGTGGTGGACCTCCTCGATGCGGGCGTCGGGCCGGTCGATCTTGTTGATGACCACGATGGGCTTGAGGTGGAGGTTGAGGGCCTTGCGCAGGACGAAGCGGGTCTGGGGCATGGGCCCCTCCGCCGCATCCACCAGCAGGAGCACGCCGTCGGCCATGCCGACCGTGCGCTCGACCTCCCCCCCGAAGTCGGCGTGGCCCGGGGTGTCCACGATGTTGAGCTTCACGCCGTTGTAGTGGACCGAGGTGTTCTTCGCGAGGATGGTGATGCCCCGCTCGCGCTCCAGGGGGTTGGAGTCCATGATGCAGGTCTCGGTGTGCTGGTTGTCCCGGAAGGTCCCGGCCTGGCGCAGGAGGCCGTCGACGAGGGTGGTCTTCCCGTGGTCGACGTGGGCGATGATGGCGACGTTGCGGAGGTCGTTGCGGACAGGGCTCATGCGGGCTCCACGCCGGCCTCGGCGAGCATGGGTCGGACCAGCTCCTCGGGCAGGCCAA
>JAHFOU010000023.1 GCA_023261525.1 Planctomycetota bacterium
GGCATGTAGGTCAGCGCGTCCAGGGGGCTGCCCTTGGACTGGCCGGAGGCACGGCGCTCGCGGCAGGCGGCGTAGAGCTTCTTGTAGGTCTCGGTCTCGTCCGGGTGGGTCCTCAGGGCGTCCGTGTAGCTCTGGACGGCGTACTCGAAGTTCTTCTTCTTGACGGCGTCGTCGCCGCGGTCGTTGAACTTGAAGAACCCGGAGGGGGCTCTGGATTTGTCCCCCGGATCTGGTGCACTCGTCGCGATGTTAGTGCCTGTGGCCATATGCATCCATGCCCTGGGGAGATTCCTGGAGCGATGGAGTGTAGTCTCCCAGAGGGGAGGGTCAAGGGGAATGAGGGCTCACGCGGAGCGCGGCGGGCTTCCCGCCGCGGACTCCGGGACGGAAGCCAGGGCGTCGAAGAGGGCCTCGGGGGCCTTGCCCGAGAGGGCGGCCAGGCGGTCGGCCATCTGCTGGTAGCCGCGCTTCGAGAAGCCCGTCTGGACGGCCAGGACCTTCCGGGCCGCGTCCACCAGGACCAGGGCGGGGAGCTCCTTCAGGCCGTAGGCGGCCGAGGCCTCCCACGCGGGGGCCTCCTCCAGGACGAAGGGCATCATCAGGCCCATCTCCTTGGCCAGGGCGGCGGCCTCCTGGCGGCCCGCCTGGAGGATGCCCAGGAAACGCGCCGCGCCGCGGCCGTGACGGCGGTACAGGCGCTCCACGAAGGGCAGGGCCAGGCGGCAGCAAGGGCAGTCCCCGCGGAAGAACACCAGCAGGGCCGGGCCGTTCTTCTGGTAGTCGCTGAGGCGGAGGGTCCCGCCGCTGGTGTTCTTCAGGGCGAAGTCGGGAGCCTCGGCGCCGGGGGCGGGGGGGATCACGTCCGGCATCATACGGGATCGGGTATCCTGGTTGCCGGATGAGACGCGCCGCCTCCGTCGCCGCCCTCCTGCTCGGCCTCTGCGGCTGCAATCCCGTGGACCGCATCGTCAGCGGCCGCATCCTCCATCCCGAGCCCGACCTTCCCCTCGCGCCCCAGGTCCTGGGCATGCCCGCCGAGGACGTCCGTTTCCGCGACGGCCGGGGACGCCTTCTCCAGGGGTGGTTCCTGACCTGCGAGAACCCCGAGGGCGCGGTCTTCCTCTGCAAGGGGAGCGACGGGACCGTCAGCTCCTTCTTCGAGGTGGCGCGCTTCCTGCACGAGGCCAGGCTCCAGGTCTTCCTCTTCGATTACGCCGGCTGCGGCCGCAGCGAGGGGCCCCGCTCCCTGGCGACCCTCCCGGACCAGGTCAGGTCGGCCTGGGAGGCCTTCCTGCAGAGGCCCGGCCTGCGCCGGGACCGTCTCGGGGTCTACGGGATCTCCCTGGGGGCCCCCGCGGCCTTCCATCTCATGGCCGATCACCCGGAGGTGGGGGCTGGGGTCTTCGAGAGCCTCTTCGATCCGCCCCGGGCCCTTTCCAAGGTCTGCGGCCCCGTCACGGCCTGGATGGGACGGCACTGGATCCTGGACGGGCCTTCCCGGTTGGCGGCGTGGTCCGAGGCCGTGGGGGACAGGCCCGTGCTCTTCGTGGTGCCCACCCTGGACTTCCTGGATTTCCCTCTGGAGGCGGTCCGCCCGGGGCGGAGGCTCTGGGCCGCCCCGGCGGTGCATCATCCCCTGACGCTCTGCTGTCCGGGCTACCGGGAGCGGGTGACGGCCCTCTTCCTGGAGGCCTTCCATCCCGGGGAGGGTGCGGGGGCTTCCTCCGGTTCGGCCCGCGTGCTGTCCTGGAACCCGGAGGGTCCTGCCGCGACACCCGGGTCCTCGGAGGCCTTCCTCAAGGGCCTGAGCCGGGTCTACCACGTCCTTCCCTCGGAGTGCCGCATGCTGGTCCTGCCCCTGCCCGAAGGGCCTCCCGATCCCCGCGGGATCCCGATGGAGGTCTCCGCGGCCCTTCCGGTCCCGTCGGGGGAAGCCGGGTCCGGGGAGACCGTGAAGGTCTCGGTCGTGCTGGAGAGCCCCCGCCAGGAGGCCGTGGAGCTGGCGGCCCTCTCGGACCAGGGGAGGGTGATCGGCCGGGGGAGGGGCTGGTGCGGGCCCGGCCGGACCACCCTGTCCTTCCCGGTCCTCGGGGGAGGGGCGGGAAAGCTCCAGGCCGTCTGCCTCTGTCCCTGCCCCCATCCCCGCCCCCTGAAGGATTCCTGGGAGGAGAAGGATCCGGCGGAGAGGCTTTTCCTGGAGATGGATCTCGCCGCGCCTTCTGCCGCCGCGGGGGCGGAGGAGGCCTGGGTCCTGGACAGACTCCAGGAGGATGGGCTCTCCCAGGATGCGATCTGGTTCCTGGTCTCCCGGTGGGCGGGGCTCCAGGGCGAGGGCGCCGGATCCAGCTTTGAGCGGGCCAGCCAGGCCCTGGCCCAGCGGGCCGCCGGCCTGGAGCCCCGGGTGAGGGCGTGGATCGAGGAGCTCTATCCGGACTTCGGCCACGGGGCCTTGGGGGACCTCCCGGCCTGGATCGAGGCCCGTCGGGAGATCCTGCACCCGGCGGACCGCTCCTCCCAGGTCTCCGGAAGCTTCCGCCTGGATCCCGATCATCCCGGGGCCCTCCTGCGGGTGGGGACCTTCGATGCCGACAGCTGGCGGGACGTCGAGCTCTGGGCCGGCGCCGTGCGCCTGGACGCCCCGGGCCGGCGTGCCATCCTTCCCCCGGGGACCCGCCAGGTCCTGGTGAAGCAGGGCCGCCTGGAGATGGTCCAGGAGATCCCGCCGTCCCCCTGCGCCGCCCTCCTGCTGGACCTGGACCGCCTCTCCCGTCAGGCCGGCCCCTGGCTGGGCGTCGAGTTCTCCGGGGAGGGGAAGGTCAGGCCGCTGGCGGGGGGGCCGGCCGAGCGTGCGGGGATGAGACCGGGGGACCGGGTCCTGGCCGTGGACGGCAAGCCCCTGGCCTCGGAAGACATCCTGGCCCTCCGCCGGGCCATCCTCCATCACGCCCCGGGCGACGTCCTGGCCCTGGATCTGGCGCGGGGCCCGTCGGAAAAACTCAGCCTTTCCGTGACCCTTGAGAAGCGCCCGCCTTCCGAACGGAAGCCCTGATCCGGGCGACTCCGCCCTGTGCGGAGACCTTCAGTCCGCCCGGAAGGGACAGCGTGCCCTTCAGGGACTCCAGGGCCTTCCGGTGGTCGGCGTCCAGACTCCGGCCGCAGGCCTCCTGCCAGACCAGGGGACGGAGGGCCGGATGGAGGCGATGCAATCCGGCCAGGTCCACTCGGACGCTTCCCCGGGAGCGGCGGATCAGGCCCCGGCCGGCATGCCGGGCGCCGAGGCGCAGGAAGTCCGCGGCCGCCGCCGCCTGGCCCGAGAGGCGCAGGAGGGCCTCGGCGGCCCGGGGATTGAGGCGCCTCAGCTCGGGCAGGACGCGGTGGCGCACCCGGTTGCGGGCGTACCGAAGGCGCTGGTTGGAGGCGTCGACGGCGAAACGGATCCGATGGCGGCGGAGGTAGCGGACGAGTTCCTGCTTGGGGATGTTCAGCAGGGGCCGGATCAGGAGCAGGCGGGCCATCGGCCTGGACTCGGGGATGCCGGCCAGGCCGGCCAGGCCCGTGCCCCTCGCCAGGCGCAGGAGGATGGTCTCGGCCTGGTCGTCGGCGGTGTGGGCCGTGGCGATGAGGCTCGCGCCCGCGCGCCGGGCCAGGACCTCCAGGGCCCGGTAGCGGGCCTGGCGCAGGGCGTCCTCGGAGGGGGGGGTCTCCGCCTTGGCCAGGCGGGCCGACAGGAAAGCCAGGCCCAGGCCCCGGGCGGCGCGGCGCACGAGGGCCTCGTCCCGGTCCGAGGCCCGGCCCCTCGTTCCGTGGTGGACATGGGCCACGGCGAGGCGGGAGGGCGGGAGGATCTCGGCCAGGAGATGGAGGAGGGCCATGGAGTCCGGCCCCCCGGAGACGGCGGCCAGGACCCGCCTTCGTCCGATCTGACGCGCAAAGGCCTCGTGCGCCGTGCGGAGCATGCGGGCCTGGGCCTGGGTCAGCGTCACTCCAGCTTCACGCCCCGGGCTTCCAGTAGAGTGGACTGGGCCTTGTGCCAGGCGGTGAGGGCCTTCATCAAGTCCACCGTGGCGGCGGTCAGGCGGCCCTCCTCCTCGGCCTGGGTCCTGGAGGCGTCCAGCACCAGGTGGGAGGTGGACAGGCCCTGCTCCAGGCGCAACTGCTCGTCATGGGCCTTCTCACGGGCGAAGGCCACGGCGCGCTTGCCGGCCTCCGTGCGGCGGCGGGCACTCTCCACGGCCCGGGCGGCCGCGCGGACCTCCACGACCACCGCCTCCTCCAGGGCTCTCAGGCGGGCGCCCTGCTGGTCGGTCTGGGCCTGGGCTTTCCTCAGGTCGCTCTTCGCGGCCCGGTTGCCCAGGGGGAACTCCAGCGAGAGGCCCAACTCCCAGGTCCTGGCCCGTCCGTCGTTCAGGCGGCTGAAGGCGTCGTCCCGCTCCGCGTCCACGCCCTGCTGGCCCCAGGAGCCCGAGACGGAAAGGTCGGGCAGGACGGCGTTCTTGGCCCCCAGCCGGGCGGCTTCGGCGGCCAGGAGGGAGGCGCGGGCCTCGGACAGCTCGGGGCGGATCCTCAAGGCCCGGTCGATGGCCTTGGGCACGTCGGGCGTCAGGGCCTCGGGCGCGGGCTCGTCCGCCGGGACGAAGGGGCGCGCCCACTCGGAGGCGCCGTCGCGTCCCGGGGGGGCCACGAGCTGGCGCAGGCGGTCCGCCGCGTCGTCGGCCTTGCGCTCCTCGTCGATCAGGTCCGCTTCCCGGGAGGCGGACGCGCTGGAGGCCTCCAGCAGGTCGGTCTTGGGCAGGGTGCCGGCCTCCACCTTGGCCCGGCTGGCCTCCTCCAGGGAGCGGGCGGCCTTCAGGGAGGTCCGGCCCACCTCCACGTTCTTGAGGGCGGCGGCGAGGTCCCAGTAAGCGCCCTCCACGTCGGAGACGGTCTGGGTCACCTTGGCCTGGAAGGCCTGGCGGGCCGCCTCGCGGCTGTGCAGGGCGCCGGCCAGGCCGGACCGGTTGGCCTCCAGCCCGAAGCCCTTGAGCAGGGGCTGCTTCACAGTGAGGGTGGCGCCGGTGGTGTGGGAGGGGTTCAGGGTGCTGTAGAGGCTGTTGGTGCTGCTGCGGATGTAGGAGAGGGCGAGGTCCAGGGTGGTCCCCGTCGGGAGCTTCTCCTGGAGGTCCCCGCTGTAGGTCGTCGTGCGCTGGAGCACGGTGGAGGCCCCGGACAGGGCGGAGGTGGAGGGGGTCCGGGAGTCCCGGTCCCCGTAGGACAGGATGGCCGTGGGATCGAAGTCGGCGCGGGCCTTGTCCACGGCCTGCTCGGCGATGACGGGCGAGAGGCGCTCGACCTCCAGGTCCAGGTTGCGCTTCAGGGCCAGCTCGATGGCCTTGGAGAGGGTGAGGGGCTCGGGCGCCTCGTCCGCGGCCGCCAGGGCCGCGGCCAGCAGGGCCGTCACGGCAAGGAGGCGCATGCTCAGCCGCCCGAAGCGGCGCCGCCCTCAGGCAGGCCCGGCTCGGTCATGCGGCGGGGGTCGAGGGCCTTCTCGAGGACGTCCGGGGGCAGGATCTTCCGCTCCCGGGCCAGCTCCAGGATGGTGCGGCCGTCCTTGTGGCTCTCCTTCACGAGGGCCGCGGCCTTGTCATACCCGATGAGCGGGTTGAGGGAGGTCACCATGGCGTCGCTCTTGAGCGCGAGCTCCAGGCAGCGCTTCTCGTTGGCCTGGATGCCCGCGACCGCCCGATCCGCGAACAGCGTGCAGGCGTTGGCGATGAGGGAGATGGACTCCAGGAGGTTTCGGGCCATCACGGGGATCATGACGTTGAGCTCGAAGTTCCCGGCCTGGCCGGCCACCGTGATCGTGGCGTCGTTGCCGATGACCTGGGCGGAGACCTGGCAGACCACCTCGCACATCACGGGGTTGACCTTGCCCGGCATGATGGAGGAGCCGGGCTGGAGGTCCTGGAGGATGATCTCGCCGAGCCCGGCGCGGGGGCCCGAGGCCATCCAGCGCACGTCGTTGGCGATCTTGATGAGCGAGCAGGCCAGGGTCTTGAGCGCTCCGCTCACCGAGACCATGGCGTCGCGGCCGCCCTGGGCTTCGAAGTGGTTGGAGGCCTCGCGGAGGTTGAGCCCGGTGGCCTTGGACGCGTGGGCGCAGACCTTGGCCGAGAACTTCGGGTGGGTGTTGAGCCCGGTGCCGACGGCGGTGCCGCCCTCGGCCAGCTCCTCCAGGTCGGTGGAGGCCTTCCGGATTCTGTCCATGCCGTGGCGGACCTGGGAGGCATAGCCCCCGAAGACCTGGCCCAGGCGCACCGGGGTGGCGTCCTGGAGGTGGGTGCGGCCCAGCTTCACGATGCCGTCGAAGGCCTTGGCCTTGGCCTCCAGCGCGGCGGCCAGCTTCTCGAGCGCCGGCAGTAGGGCGCGGTGGACCTCGGTCAGGGCCGAGAGGTGGGCCGCCGAGGGGATCATGTCGTTGGAGCTCTGGCCCAGGTTCACGTGGTCGTTGGGATGGACGGGGGTCTTGGAGCCGACCTTCCCGCCCAGGCGCCGGATCGCCAGGTTGGACAGCACCTCGTTCAGGTTCATGTTGGTGGAGGTGCCCGACCCGGTCTGGAAGACGTCGATGGGGAACTGGGCGTCCCACTTGCCCTCGATGACCTCCTGGGCGGCGGCGGCGATGGCCTCGGCCAGCTTGGGGTCGAGGAGGCCCAGGTCGGCGTTGGCCCGGGCGGCGGACTGCTTGAGGACGGCCAGGGCCTTGAGGAAGGCCGGCGGCAGGGGCCGGAAGCTGACCGGGAAGTTGTCCACGGCGCGCTGGGTCTGGGCGCCCCAGAGGGCCTCGTCCGGGACCTGGACCTCGCCCAGGGAATCCTTCTCGGTTCTCGGCATAGCGGGGGAGGATATCGAAAGGCGCCGCAGGGCGCCAGTTCACGGCCGCTTCAGCCGGCCCCGCGCGTCCACCAGCAGGTCCCGGGCCTGGGCGTCGTCCGGCTTCAGCCCCGTCGCCCGGGCATAGGCCCGCTCGGCGGCCTCCCAGTCCCCCATCCGTCCGCAGGAGAGGCCCAGGTTGAGCCAGCCCTCGAAGAAGTCCGGGGCGATCTCCAGGGCCTTGCCGAAGCCGTCGCGGGCCTGGGCGTAGTTCCCGGCGGAGAAGGCCGAGGCCGCCTTCTCGAAACGCTGCTTGAGCAGGTCCCGCTCCGCGATCTCCAGGAGGCCCTTCAGGCCCGAGACGTCCAGGTCCGCGGGATAGAAGGCCTGGGCCTCCCGCCAGGCCGTGCGGGCGGTCTCGAGGTCCCGGGGCTTGGACATCAGGGCCTTGAGCCCCTTGGCGCGCAGGAGCTCGGCCAGGGAGATCCGCCAGTCGCGGTCGTCCTGGAGGGCCACCGCCCGCTTGAGCGAAGCCTCCGCGGCGGCCAGGTCGCCCTCCTGCTTGGAGACCAGGCCCAGCAGGTATTCCGCCTCCGCGAGCCGGGGGACCAGGGCGGAGGCCTGGAGGGCCTCTCCCCGGGCCCAGGCCGGAGGCTTGCCCGCCAGGAGGGTCTCTTCCGAGGTGATCTTCAGGCCCTCGACCAGGCGGCGCAGGTCCTCGCGGCTGGGGTCTCGCGCGGACTGGTCCGCCAGGTGGCGCCGCTCCCGCGCGCCCACCCAACGGCGGGCCCGGTCGAGATGGAGGAGGGCCAGGGTCTGGCGGGCCCAGGGGAAGGAGCCCCTGCTGAGGCGGAGGGCCTCCTCCAGGTCGCCCTGGGCGGCGTCGGCATGGCCCTGCTTGAAACGGGCCGCGCCGAGGTAGGCCCTGGCCAGGGCGTCGAGGGGATCCAGGTCCACGGCCCGGGCCAGGCAGGACTCCGCCTGGGCCAGGCGCCCCTGGCGGTCGCGGAGGATGCCCAGGTCCACCCAGGCCGGCTCCTGCCAGGGGGTGCGGCGGCAGTGGGCTTCGAGGTCCTCCGCGGCGGCGTCCAGGTCCCCCTTGCGCAGGCGGGCCTGGCCGCGGAGGCCGAGCAGGCGGGGATGGCCGGGGTCACGAAGCAGGGCGCGGTCCAGGACGTCCATCGCTTCCGCCGGACGCCCGGTTTCCCCCAGGGCCAGCGCCCATTCCCCCGAGGCGTCCGCAACCGCCCAGGGGTTCTGGTGGAGGACGTCGACCAGGACCGCGGCCTTGCCGTAGAGGCCGGCCGCCGAGGTCCAGTCCCCCCGTCGGGCCGCGTCCTTGGCCATCACCGCGCAGGGGAAGTCGTGGCGGGGATCCTGGCGCAGGGTGTTGCGCGAGGCCGCCCGGTTGTCCTGCCAGTCGGCGGAGGCCCCGGCGTCTCGGGTCAGGAGCAGGGCGCCCAGGACCAGGATGGCGGTCCGTCGGGAATGCCAGAGGGCCTCCAGGCCCAGCGCGGCGATCAGGCAGAAGCCCAGGGAGGGCAGGAGGAGGTAGCGGTCCGCCCTCAGCACCAGGGAGCGGTAGAAGAGATTGGAGGCCGGAGCCATGGCCAGGGCCATCCAGGCCAGGCCCCAGCCCAGGCAGGCCAGGCGGGGGGAGAGGGCGTCTTCCCCCAGGGCCTTCCAGGCCAGGCGGGCCGCCAGGGCGCTCAGGCCCATCAGGAGGAGCACGCACAGCGTCTCCCTCGGGCCCCAGCCCTCTGACCATTCAGGGCGGTAGGTGGCCCGGTTGGCCAGGGGGACGGAGAGCTGGACCAGGTCGGCCACGCCGATGCGGGCCATGGTCAACGCGGTCTTGAGCCAGGTGATCCCCGGCAGGGAGGTGCTGATCAGCCCGTGCATGGCATGGGTGACGTGGAGGGCCTGGAAGGGAATCATGGCCGTGAAGAAGGGCGCCAGCCTCAGGCCCTGGACCGGTCTCCACCGGGCGCCTTCGGGCGGGAAGAAGAGGTCGGTGGCCAACAGGAGGGCCGGCAGGACGGTGACGGGGGACTTGCAGAGCATGCCGGCCCCGTAGGCCAGCCAGGCGGCGAGGAAGCAGGCGAGCTGTTTCGTCCCGGCCGCCTTCCAGTGGGCCCTCCAGGCCAGGGCCGAGGCCAGGGCGAAGCCCAGGGCGAGAAGGTCCTTCCGGGAGGAGATCCAGCAGACGGCTTCGGCATGGACGGGATGCAGGGCGAAGAGGCAGGAGGCCAGGAGGGCTAGGCGGATGGAGCCGGTCAGGCGGGCCAGGAGCAGGGCCGCCAGCAGGCAGTCCAGGCCGTAGAGCAGCATCTGGGTCCCGTGGCAGACCCGGTTCAGGGTCGCGCCGGTCGCACGGGAGATGGCGGCGTCCAGACTGTAGGAGAGGTCGCGCAGGGGCAGGTACTCGTGCCCGAAGCGCTCCCGGGGGATGAAGGGGTTGAGGATGTCCTTCAGGTCCTGGCGGGAGGGCTTGAGGACGGCGGCGTTCTCGGAGACGAGCCAGTCGTCGTCCATGAGCAGGAAGTCCCCGTCCCAGGCCCTCGCGAAGGCCAGGAGGCCCAGGACCAGGGGGAGGAGGGGCCAGAGGCGTTTCAGCACGAAGGGATTCTAGGGAGAGATCTCCTGGACCACCAGACCCACGCGCTGGAGCTCCTCGGGCTGGGGGCAGAAGCGGATCGGCAGGAGTCGGTCGTACTCGGCCCGAGGGAGGACGTAGACCAGGCGGAGTCCAGGCTTGGTGAGTTCCGGTATCCAGATGGTCAGCAGGGCACCGGCCTCCTCCTTGGACAACCCCTCCGCGACGAGGGTCTTGGAGAGCTCCGCCTGCAGAGCTTCCCCGCTCGATTCCTCCAACTCCCATTCGCGGCAGGCGGGAGCGCCCATATCGCATCTCATGGGGGGGGGCACCTGCGTCACATGGGCGTTGCGTAAACTCTTCTCCCCTCCGCGGAGGACCCAGGCCTCACGGACACCTGTTCCCCAGCAGGTCACTCTATTCGGTTGTTTCGAACTGCTGGCATGACAGATGCTCTGATAGGTCAGCTCCCCCTCATAGAACAGGAAGCGTTCGGCATCCTTGCCCGAGCGGACGAGGTTCGAGCCCACCTTGCGCACGGTGCTGATCCAGTGCTCCTCGGGGACCTTGGGGAGCGGGTCCGCCTCCGGTTGCTTCTCCTGCACCCTGCCCGCGACCTGGAGGTCCCAGGACAGGCAGGGGGTGGAGCCCTTCCGAGCCGCCTGGGCCTTGGGCCAAGCCAGGGTGGGTCTACTGTCCGGGAAGGAGACCTCCACGTGCAGGGGCATGGCTTCGGGGGCGTAGATGTGGAGGATGGGCTCCTTTGCCTCGGTGTTGAATTCGGGATCCGGGGAGAGCTGGGGAAGCTTGGTTTCGACCCGCTGGATGAAGGTGGGCGCCTCTCCCCCGCCGGTGGCCTTGCAGCCGGCTTTTTCGATGTGGAACACCCCCCATTCGTGGATGCGGAGGCCCTTGGCCGCGCTAGGCAGGGCCGACTTTCCTTGTGCCGCAAGGCAGATCCCAAGAAGGGCCAGGGCCTTCATCCGATGGTGTTTCATGCAGGGTTGGACGTTGAGGAAGAGAGGGAGGTTCCGGGGATTCCAGGATTGTCTACTCGGAGAGACACCCCATCCGGGCATAAGACTTAAAAACAAGTGTCAACCATCGCTTGACACCCCCTAAGTTCCGTGCTTCACTGCCCTTCCGATGGCCGAATCCCTGATCGACGGTCGCTACGAGATCCGCCAGAAGCTCGGCCAAGGGGCCATGGGCGTGGTCTACAAGGTCCACGACCCCCAGACCAAGCGCACCCTCGCCCTCAAGGTCTTGAGCCGCTCCGCCCTGGAGGCCGACGGGACCTCCCGCTTCCAGCGCGAGTTCCACGCCATCCGCCGCCTCCAGCACCCCAACATCGTGAAGGTCTTCGACCTCCACCAGAACTACTTCACCATGGAGCTTGTGGAGGGGACGCCCCTGGCCCCGGCCGAGGTCCAGGACTTCTCCACCCTGGTCAACCTCACCGTGGAGATCTGCCGGGCCCTGCGCTACATCCACGCCCAGGGCATGGTCCACGGGGACCTCAAGCCCGCCCACATCCTGGTCCAGAAGGGGGGCAGGGGCGTCAAGCTCATCGACTTCGGCATGGCCCGCCAGGTGGACCTGGCGGCCGGAGGCCTGGAGGGCACCCTGGACTACCTGGCCCCCGAGCAGGCCCGGGGCCTGGGGGCCGACCCCCGTTCCGACCTCTACTCCCTCGGCGTCATCCTGTACGAGTGCTGTGCGCGGCGCCTGCCCTTCGAGGCCGACGATCCCGTGGCCCTCATCATGAAGCACGTCAGCGCCCCGCCCGTGCCGCCCCGCCAGATCGAGCGCAAGGTTCCCAAGGCCCTGGACGCCGTGATCCTGAAGCTCCTCGAGAAGGACCCGGCCCAGCGCATCCAGTCGGCCGAGGAGCTCATGGACCGCCTGGCCACCCTGGGGGCCCAGCGGGAGATCCGGGCGGGCCGGGTGGAGACCGGAAGCCACCTGCTCTACCCGCCCAAGCTGGTCGGCCGGGACGAGGTGCTGGCGGAGCTGAACGCCGCCCTGGGCCGGGCCGAGGCGGGGGCTTCCCAGCAGGTCCTCCTCTGGGGGGGCGCGGGGATGGGCAAGAGCCGTCTCCTCGCCGAGTTCCGGGCCGTGCAGTTCCTGCGCAAGACGGTGCTCCTGAGCGCCTCCGCGCCCGGCGGGTCCCGGAGCTATCCGCCCCTGGCCACCCTGCTGGAGCAGGCCTGCTTCTCCCTGGAGCGGGAGATGACCCCCGAGGACCTCGCCGCCTTCGGCGAGCGCTACGGGGCCACCCTCCTGAGGCTGGCCCCGGACCTGGCCGAGAAGCCCTGGCTGGCCTCCGTCAAGCCGCGCCACCTCCTGGACCTGCGCCGCCCCGTGCGGGACCTGGCCGAGATCCTCAAGCTCCTCGCGGAACGGACCGGGCGCTCCGTGGCCCTGCTCGTGGACGACGCCGAGCGGGCCGAGGCGGCCCAGCTCCAGGCCCTGGCGGCCCTGGCCGCGGCGGCCCGGCGGGTGCCCCTGCTGGTGCTCCTGGCCGCGGACGAGCCGGCCTCCAAGCGCTCCGCGGTCTCCCCGGTCCTGGAGGAGTTCGCCGTGGGCGAGGGAGCGGTCACCCTCTCCCTGCCCCCGTTGAGCGCCCAGCAGGTGAGCGCCTTCGCGGCCTCCATGATCGGCAAGCCCGCGGTGGAGGACGGCTTCGCCTCCCGCCTGGCTTCGCTGTCCAAGGGCTGTCCGCTGGTGGTCGAGGAGATGATGAAGTCCCTGGCCGACCGCGGCGAGATCTTCAAGCAGGGCGGGCGCTGGCAGAGCCGGGTGACCGACCTCTCCGGCCTGGCCCTGCCCAAGGGCCACGAGGAGCGCTTCTTGGCCAAGGCCCAGGAGCTTCCCGCCGAGGCCCGCAAGGTGCTCGGGGCCGCCGCCCTCATCCGGCGGGGCATCACCGCGGGCCTGCTCTGCGAGGTTACCAAGCTGGACGCCCCGGAGCTCTTCGAGATCCTCTCCGACCTGGTCCGCCAGGGATTCCTGGCCGAGGCCCGCGAGCGGAGGGTCCGGGTCTACTCCCTGGCGGCCGAGCAGGCCTCGGCCTGGGCCCTGGAGCAGATCCCGTCCCGTCAGCGGCTCCAGGGGCATGACGCCGTGGCGGCCGTGCTGGAGGAGGAGGCCCGTCCGGAGGCCTTCGCGGAGGACCTGGGCTTCCATCTGGCCCGGGGCCGCACGCCCGAGCGCGCCGCGCCCTTCCTGCGCCTGGCCGGGGACCAGGCGGCCGAGGCCCTGGACTTCCGCCGGGCCTGTGAGCACTACCGCGCGGCGATGGAGAGCGGAGGCGACTCCCTGCCCGCGGAGACCTCCGCCCTGCTCGGGACCCGCCTGGGCCGTTGCCTGCTGGCGCTCGGGGAGGGGGAAGCCGCCGAGAAGGTCCTGGGCGAGGCCGTGGCGGTCGCGCGCAAGGCGGGCCGTGGGCTCCTGGCGCCCGCCCTGGCGGCCTACGCGGCGGCCCTGGTGAGACGCCGGGCCTTCCCGGAGGCGGAGGCCGCGGCCCGGGAGTGGGTCGGCGCCGCCGGGGAGGCCGGGGAGATGCCCTCCCTGGTGGAGGCCCACACCGTCCTGGGCGACGTCCAGCGCCATTCGGGGGACCGGGAGGCCGCCGTGGCCTCCTATACCAAGGCCATGGCCGTGGCGGAGAAGGTCGCCTCCAGCTCCCTGCTGGCCCGGGCGGCCCTGGGCCGGGGCCAGGCGGCCCTTGCCCTGGGGCGGGTGGAGGAGGCCCGGGAGGTCCTGGCCCGGGCGGGGGACGCCCTGCGCCAGGACGACCCCGCCGGCCTCCTGCCCGAGGTGCTGATCGCCACCGGCGAGGCCAGGCTCCTCTCCGGGGAGCCCGAGGAGGCCGCGCTCCTGGTGAAACGCCTTTCCGCCGCCGAGCCCCAGCTGGAGCGCGCCATCCGGGCCCGCTACCACCGCCTGGCCTGCCTGACGGCCCTGGCCCAGTGGGAGTTCGGCGCGGCCCAGCGCCACTACCGCGCCGCGGCCCGCTTCTGGGAGGCCCTGGGCGACGAGGGGGCCCTGGCCGAGCTGGCCCTGCGGTACGCGGAGGCCGCCGCGACCGCGTCGCGGGATTCGAGCGCCCGCTTGAGGGCCGAGACGCCGCACCTGCTGAAGGAGGCCCAGGAGCGCTTCACGCGCTGGGGCCTGCCCAAGGAGGCCGAGCGGGTCCAGCAGGCCGTGGAGCGGTCCACGGAGGCCTTCTCGGGAAGCGCCCAGTCCATCAAGGTGGAGCGGGACAACCTGGTCTTCCTCCAGGAGGTCCTGAGGGCCATGAACTCCGAGCTGGACCTGGACCGCCTGCTGTCCCTGGTCATGGACATGGTCATCGACATCCTCCAGGCCGAGCGCGGCTTCCTGATGCTCCTGGACGGCGCCGACCGGATCTCCTTCGCCGTGGCGCGCAACATCGACAAGGAGAGCATCTCCAAGCCGGAGTTCAAGATCTCCAACACCATCGCCAAGCGCGTCCTGGAGAGCGGCAAGGCCATCCTCACCCAGGACGCACAGGCCGACGACCGCTTCAAGAAGCGCCTGTCCGTCTCCAACCTGAAGCTCCGCTCCGTGCTCTGCGTCCCCCTGCGCCAGCGGGACCGGGTCCTGGGCGTGGTCTACGTGGACAACCGCTTCGTCCCCGAGCGCTTCCACGAGGACAACCTGAAGCTCTTGACCGCGTTCGCGGACCAGGCCGGCATCGCG
>JAHFOU010000277.1 GCA_023261525.1 Planctomycetota bacterium
CCGGTGGTCCTGGAACCCGTGGACCAGGAAGTCGTGGACGGCAGGGACGCGGGGGCGCACCGGAAGCTCCAGGCCCGCGAGCAGGGGCTTGATCCCGCTGGCGAAGCCGATGCGGGCGTCCGCCTCGGCGTAGTAGAGCGGGCGGATCCCGAAACGGTCCCGGGCCAGGAAGAGACGGTGCCCGGGACGGTCCCAGATCGCGAAGGCGAAGGCCCCCTCCAGGCGGTCCAGGCATCGTTCCCCCCAGGCGGACCAGGCGGCCACGAGGAGATCAGCATCGCCGGCCTCCTTCACCCCCAGTTCCGCGGCGAGGGCGGCAGGGGAAGCGAAGGCCCCGTCGAGCACGCCCCAGTAGCGGCCGTCCGCCGAGGCGGAGGCCTGGAAGACAAAGGCGGCCGGGGCGTCCGACAGGGCCTCCGGGGGCTGGGGGCGGACCGGATCCGTCCAGGGAAGGACGGGCAGGGTGTGATCGGACGGGAAGGCTGTGAACGCCTGGCTCCCTCCCCGATGGGCCAGGAGGGCCGCCATGCGGTGCAGGCGCCTGGCCTCGACGGGGGCCCCGTCCAGGCTCAGGAGACCCGCCATCCCGCTCAAGGCTTGGTCCCGCGCGCGGCGATCCCCACCTTGAGGCCCCCCGTCACCTGCCCCAGGCCGGCCTCGCGGCACCAGGCCTCCAGCTCGCCCTGGGTGCAGTAGCGGTGGAGCCTGGCCTGGTACCAGTCGAAGGTGTCCAGAACCCGGCGGCGCCAGGGCCTGCGGGGATAGTTGGAGGGGAAGCAGACGTGGCGGACTCCGGGCACATAGGACAGGGGCACGGCAAGGAAGGAAAGCCCATAGAGCACCCTCAGGGGGATGCGGGTCGTGAATTCGCGGCCGAGGTCATAGACCCAACGGACATAGCGGATGGGCCCGTAGTGGCTGACCGTCACCGTCGCCCCCGGCTTGGCGGCGCGGACCAGATTGCGCAGGGTGGCCTGGGTGTCGCTGGTGTGCTGGATGGCGGAGTAGCAGTAGACGTAGTCGAACATCCCCTCCCGGATCGGCAGGCGGGTGATGTCGCCCTGGACGAAGGCGGGGCCGTCCGGGCCGCAACGGCCGTGGGCGTAGTCGACCGCGCGGGAGAGGTCCACGGCCACCACCTGGGCCCCCTTGCGGCGGACGAACTCGGCGTACCAGCCGGGACCGCAGGCGGCCTCCAGGACCCGTTTCCCCTGGAACCAGGCGTCGGGACGGCCCAGGAAGTCCACGAAGACGTCCTTCTCCTCCTTCTCCTCGAGGATGTTGTAGCGGTCGTTGCCGAACTTGTCCCACTCGTACTGGAACCCTTCCACCGTCGCCCGGGCCTCCGCAGGCATGGGACTCAAGCCCTGCCCCCCGGCGGGAAGCTTCCCGGCATGGGCCGCGAGGAAGGCCTCGCAGGCGGGACCGGAGAGGTCGGACAGGGCCAGCATGCGGGGAATGCCGTTCCAGACGGGGAACCAGTGCCCTCCGCCCCCGGCGCAGGCCAGCACCCCGGCCTCGATCTCCTCCCCGGCCGTCTCGAAGGCGGTGAGGGCAAGCGGGAGGGCGTGCTCCGGACAGGCGAGAAGCTCCGCGAGCCAGGGTTTCATAGGGGGGGTCTACCATGTTGACCCCCCCCCGGGCAACCCGTACCCTGGCCTTCCGGATGGGCAAGCTCCTCCTCATCGCCGCGGGACGCGGCCGGCGCCTGGGTCCCGAGACGGACGAGCGCCCCAAGTGCCTGGTCGAGGTGGCCGGGAAGACCCTGCTCCAGCATCAGCTCGACGCGGCCCGGGCCGCCGGCCTGGAGGAGGTGGTCCTCATCCGGGGCTGGCAGGGGGGCCGCATCCCCCCCGACGGCGTCCGCTTCGTGGAGAACCCCCGCTGGGAGAGCAACAACATCCTGGGCTCCCTGATGTGCGCCGAGGCCGAGATGGACGGGGGCTTCGTTTTCGCCTATTCCGACATCCTCTACCGGCCGGAGATCCTGGCCCGGGCCGCCCGGGCCCCGGGGGACGCCGCCATCGTGGTGGACCGGGACTGGAAGCCCCGGTACGAGGGCCGCGTCGGTCATCCGGTGCAGGAGGCCGAGCTGGCCTCCTTCGAAGGGGACCGCCTGGTCCGCACCGGAAAGGGCATCGGCGGAGATGCCGCCGAGTTCATCGGCATGGGACGCTTCTCGGCCGAGGGGGCGAGGCGCTTCCGGGATCTTTACCATGAGCTGAAGCGCGAGCCGGCCAACCCCTATCCCCGGGCAAGGTCCTTCGAGCAGGCCTATGTCACCGACCACCTCCAGGCCCTGGCCGACCGGGGGGAGGCGATCCGGCCCGTCTGGATCGAGGGCGGCTGGTTCGAGATCGACGTCCCCCATGATCTGGCGGCCGCCCGCCGGGCTTGGTAGGATCCACGCATGAGCCACCCTGCCGTTTCCCGGGACTACGGCGCCATCCTCCTGGCGGCCCGCAACGACTCCAAGCTGACCGTGGAGCTCCTGGCCGAGCGGAGCGGGGTCCCCGCCGAGCGCATCCGGGCCATCGAGGCCGGGCGAGAGAAGCCCGACCTGGCCATGCTGGAGCGCTTCGCCAAGACCCTCACCATGAACCTGCGCGACCTCCTGCCCATGTCCGTGGACACGGACCGCGGCATCAAGGCCCTCCCCCGCGCGGAGCGCTACCGCCGCACCATCCAGCGCGGCGGCAAGGACTACTACCTCTACGAGGACCTGGTCACGACGACCGAGGTCCCGACCCTGCGACCCGAGGTCCTCACCCTGCTTTGCACCGACGAGAAGGACCTGGTGATGAACGAGGGACACTTCCTGCACCAGTGCACCGTGGCCCTGCGCGGGACGGTGCGCTTCTTCTGGACCTGGGAAGGCGTCACCCACAAACGGGACTTCCTCGAGGGCGACTCCTGGTACATCCGCCCCTTCGTCCCCCACTCCTTTATCTCCCCCGACCCGAAGAACCTCTCCCAGATCATGGCCTTCACCTTCGCGGGGGCTCTGGGCTCGGACGCCGTGAACGAACTGGGCATCCTGGGGCCCGAGGCGGCCCGGCGCATCGTGCGCGAGACCACCCAGTGGTTCCGGGAGCCTACCAGCTCGCCGAAAAAAGCCTCTCCAGGTCGCTGAGGGCCACCGGCCTCGGGTTGGCGTCCAGGTGGCGCCGGTCCGGAAGGACCACGGCGGCCATGCCGGAGCAGGCCTCCTTGGGAACCCCGATGTCCCTCAGCCGGGTCGGAAGCCCCAGCGAGGCCGCCAGGGTGCGCAAGGCCTCGGGCAGGGGGTTCCCCAACAGGCCCTCCAGGACCCGGAACTTGGACGAGGAGCCCAGGTTGAAGCGGACCGCCTCCGGAAGCATCAGGGCATTGGCGACGCCGTGGGCCGCCCCGTACTGGACGGAGAGCGGATACCCCAGGGCGTGAACCAGGGCCGTCCCGGCGTTCCCGAAGGCCAGCCCCCCGTGCAGGCTCCCCAGGGCGACCGCGTCCAGGGCGTCCTCGTCCCCTTCCAGGGACTTCAGGAGGTTGGCGCCGAGCAGGCGGACGGACTCCAGGGCGTGGGCATCGGACCAGGGCGAGGCCTTGAGCGAGGTGTAGGCCTCCAGGGCCTGGATGAGGGCGTCCATGCCGCAGGCCGCGGCGACCGGACGGGGCACCGAGGCCAGGGGCGAGGGATCCACCAGGGCCACGGCAGCGATCA
>JAHFOU010000278.1 GCA_023261525.1 Planctomycetota bacterium
CAGCGGCGTGTCCTTGGCCGGGACCAGCGCACGGGCCCGCGCACGCGCACCCTCGGAAGGGACCTTCACACAGCAAACCGTCACCTGGAAGGCGATGCGGGCCAGGTCCGCCTCCTCCCGGGTCCGCTTGAAGTCGATCCCCCGCTCCAGAAGCCCCTGGGCGCAGGTCCCGGCCAGGGCCGGCGCCGTCCGGGAGAGCACCGACAGGGCCGCGGTGCGGGACAGGGCCGGGGAGGACTCGGCCTCCGCCAGGACCTTCAGGCGCTCGCACTCCTCGGGCGGGAGTTGGGAGGGCAGGCCCAGGACGGCCAGGGCCCGGGGGATGGCCTTCAGCCGGTTGCTGTCGATGAAGTCCTTCCACAGCACCTGGCGACCGGCCTCCGTCCTGCCCAGGGCAGCCAGCTCGACGGGAAGCCACATCACCTCGGCGCCGTTGCCGGCCCCCGCCGTCCGGACCAGGTCGTCCCTCAACCCGTGGAGGGCCTCGGCGTCCCCCAGGCGAAGGAGGGCGACCTTGCCCAGGGGCTTGAGCGCGGGATAGACCTTGGGCAGGGCACGGAAGACGTCCTTGGCCTCCGCCGGGCTGATCTGGACCAGGGCCTTGATGGCCGGGAGCGCCAGGGCCCCCTTCCCGTCTTCCCAGAGCTTCAGGAGCTGGGGGACGGCCGCCGGGTCCTGGAAGGCGCCCAGGCCCTCGGCGGCCAGGGCCGCCAGGGGCTGGTCCTTGCCTGCGAGGAGCTCCCGCATCATCGGCAGGGACTCCTCGTCGCCCTGGTCGATCAGGGCTGCGAGGGCCCGGGTCCTCACCACGCCGTCCTTGGAGCGCGCCAGGTCCCTCAGCGCCCCCCGGAGCTTGGGCGGCGTCATCTCGCCCAGGAATCCGGCCGCGTTGCGCCGGACCAGAGGCGGCAGGTCCATGTCCTTGGCCGCCTTCAGCAGGACGGGGAAGCTGAGGTCGCCGTTCTCCCTCAGGAAGGCCCCGAAGGGATCGGTCTGGAAATAGCGGCCCTGGGCCAGCTCCGAGAGGGTCAGCCACTCCACGGCCAAGGCGGGGGTGGAGGCCTTCTCCGGGAGCGGTGCGCTGGGGACGACCTTCTCCTGGAGCTTCCACCAGGCCTGGTAGGCCTCCAGATCCCCCTTGGGGACCTCGTCCCCGGCGACGTTCTTGAGGATCAGGCCGGCGGCCTGGCGCTCGGACCCCGCCGGCATGGAGTAGACGGCCAGGCACATGGGGATACCCAGGGTGTCGAGCATCGTGAAGTAGTTCGCCACCTCGGGGACGCTGAGGCGGCTCCGGTCCGCCGCCAGGACGAAGAAGACTCCCCCGAAGAGCTGGACGTATGGGGCGGCTGAGTGGGTGCCCATGGCCAGGCCCCCCGCATAGACCTTCGTGTACTCCTCATCGAACGGCGGGGTGGCACGCTGGGGCCAGAACCCGGCGGCCTTGGAGACAATGGGATACTCCAACACCAGGTCCCGGGTATCGATGTCGTCGGCGACGCCGAAGGCCACCGGCTCGGGGTTCCAGGTGGAGCCGTAGCGGAGGGCCTCCTCGGTCTTGCCTGCCTCTTTTTCGTATCCGCTCAGATCCCCGGAGTTGTCAGGTTTGGCTTCCTTGGGAAGGGCGCCGACGCCGTACCCCCGGCGGTGGCGGATCCAGTCGTGGGGAGTCCCCGCCGGCAGATTCACCCAGACATCCGGGAAGGCAAGGGACGGAATCAGGGCCAGGGAAAGACCCCAGACAATGGAGCGTCGCATCTACTTGGGCTTCCCCTTGGGAAGATCATCGTCCGGATCCGTCGTTTTCCCAAGCCCGAGCTTCCTTTCCAGATGCGCTTTCGCCTTCTCGGCTTCCGCCTTGCTGCCAAGCTTGTCCTGGAGCGTATGGACCTCGGGGAAAAGCCACATCCTGTTTCTCTTGTACGTCCCGGTCTCGTTCGGGAACGGCTCTCCCATGCAAGCCCTGGGGCAGATCACATTGAGCTTAAGACGGGACCTCTTCTCCCTCTTCGCCTTGAAGTCCTCCGCGAGCACCCTCCGGCGCTGATTGACCTTGTCCTCCCGGAGGACCTCCAGATGGCTTTCGACCTCGTCCGTGTAGGTCATGACCTGGACCACCACGTACGTCGCCTTGGCCTCCGTCTTCAGCTCCTCAGCCAGGGTCTCGGCATCCTGTCGCAGGAGGAATCCGTCCCTGCGGACCGTGACCTGGGCCTTCAAGGGCTTGGGCTCCGGATTCGTCTTCCCCTGGGACTTCCTCTCCCAGGCGGCCAGTGCCTTCTCGTCCTCCTGGGCCACCTGCTCCCGCTCCGCCGCGATCTTCCCCGAGAGCACGGCCCGGAACGTCAGGACCTTGCCGCGCTGGATCTGGAGGACCGCGAAGGTCGGCTTCGCCTGCCAGGGTTTGGCCACTTCTTTGGCCTGGGCCGTCGCACAGAGCGCCACCAGGAGAGCGACCCATGTCATCTTCATCCCCTGGAATCCGCAAACGGAATGCCAGGGGAAATCCAAGGAAACAGAAATCGTAACTACATATAAATAAATGAGTTACAAACTATTCGTCTGATAGAGAAACCGGCTTCTGTCACACGGCGGATGACAGCGTGAGCGCCACCACCGTATCCATCGGATCCGCCAGGCGCGCGTTCGGCAGGGCCAGGGCCGCGTGCTGGTCCCCCTTCACGGCGTTCCAGTCCTTCTTGAGCGAGACCTCCGCCCCATCCCTCAGCAGGCGCGCCGAGGCGATCTTCCCGCCCAGCCCCAGCAGGGCCAGCGGCCCGGCCGGCGGCTCGAAGAGGTGGGCATACAGGGTCCCGCCCTTCTTCGTGTAGTACCCCCACTCCGGCTTGGGAAGCTCCGCCGCCCCCGCCCCGTAGATGGATCCCGAATTCAGGGCCATCCAGCGGCCCACGGAGGCCAGGAGGTCCAGCGCCTCGGGCTGGATCTCCCCCCGGATGTTCGGCCCCACGTTGAGCAGGTAGTTGCCCCCCTTCGCTACGCACTGCACCAGCAGGCGCACAATCTGGGTGGGCGTCTTGAAATTGAGGTCGTCCCGGTTGTAACCCCAATGGTCGTTCACCGTCATGCAGGCCTCCCAGACCCCCGGGATAGGCTCGGGCGGGATCACCTGCTCGGGCGTGGCAAAGTCCCCGTAGCGGGCGCCCTGGGCGGTGTCCGCATGCCCCGTCACCAGGCGGTTGTTGATCAGGATGCCCGGCTGGAGCTGGCGGACCGTCTTCACCAGGCGCTCCGCCTCCCACTTCTCCCCGCTCATGTCGTCGTAGCTGAAGTCCAGCCAGAGGACGGAGATCTCCCCGTAGTTGGACAGGATCTCCTTCACCTGGCCGTGCAGGTACTCCACGTAGCGCTTCCACTCCCGGGGGCGCGCCAGCGAGGCCTTGTCCTCCCGCTCCGGATGGAGGCGGTCCGCGGCCGGATAGTCCGGGTGGGCCCAGTCGATCAGGGAGTAGTAGAAGCCCACCTTCAGGCCCTCGGCCCGGAAGGCGTCCACGAACTCCCGCGCCAGGTCCCGGCCCCAGGGCGTGGCCGTGGACTTGTAGTCCGTCAGCTTGGAGTCGAAGAGGCAGAAGCCCTCGTGGTGCTTCACCGTGAGGACGGCGTAGCGCATCCCGGCGCCCTTGGCCGCCCGGGCCCAGGCGCGGGCATCCAGGCGGTCCGGGTTGAACTCCAGGGCGTACTTCT
>JAHFOU010000024.1 GCA_023261525.1 Planctomycetota bacterium
ATCACGGACATCTTCGCCTTCGGCGCCAAGCAGGTGCCCCAGTGGAACACGGTCTCCATCAGCGGCTACCACATCCGCGAGGCCGGGGCCACGGCGGTCCAGGAGCTGGCTTTCACCCTGGCCGACGGCTTCGCCTATGTGGAGGCGGGTGTGGAGGCCGGTCTGGACGTGGACGACTTCGCGCCGCGCCTGTCCTTCTTCTTCGACATCCACAACGACTTCTTCGAGGAGATCGCCAAGCTCCGCGCCGCGCGCCGGATCTGGGCCCGGGTCCTGAGGGACAAGTACCGGGCCAAGGACCCCCGCTCCCTGCTCCTGCGCTTCCACTCCCAGACCGCCGGGTGCACGCTGACGGCCCAACAGCCCGAGAACAACATCGTGCGCGTGGCCTACCAGGCCCTGGCCGCCGTCCTCGGCGGCACCCAGTCCCTGCACACCAACTCCATGGACGAGACCCTGGCCCTGCCCACGGAGAAGTCGGTCACCATCGCGCTGCGCACCCAGCAGGTCCTGGCCCACGAGACCGGCGTGCCCCACACGGCCGACCCCCTGGCCGGCTCCTACCATGTGGAGGCCCTCACGAACGAGCTGGAGCGCCAGGCCGAGGAGATCTTCCGCCGCATCGAGGCGGAGGGGGGCATGCTCAAGGCCATCGAGAAGGGCTTCTTCAAGCGGGAGATCGGGCGCTCGGCCCGCCGCCAGCAGAAGGAGCTCGAGGAGAAGCGGCGCATCGTGGTCGGCCTCAACGACTTCATCGAAGGGGAAGAGGAGGAGAGGCCCGCCACCCTCCGGATCGACCCGGCCGTGGAGAAGCGCCAGGTGGCCGCGCTCAAGGCCCTCCGGGCCAAGCGGGACCCGAAGCGGCTCCAGGCGGCCCTCGCGGCCCTGGAGAAGGGGGCCCGCGGGAAGGAGAACCTGGTCCCCCTGGTGCTGGAGGCCGCCCGCGCCTACGGGACCCTGCAGGAGATCTGCGACGTCCTGCGCCGGGTCTTCGGGGTCTACCGCGAGAGCACGGCGTTTTGAGCCCCGCCCGCCTCTTCCGCCTCCTGCCCCTTCTCCTCCTGGCTTCCGCGTGCGCGGAGCCCGTCGATCCCGGGCGCCGTGCCGCCGAGCAGGAGGTCAAGCGGGGCGTGCCCCCCGAGCTCCAGGAGCAGATCGACCAGGCCATCCGGAAGGCCCGGGCCTGCCTGATCGAGGGATGCACGAACAACGGATTCGCCCACAAGCGCATCGAGGAGCTGGAACAGCAGGCGGAGCAGGGCCGTGCGAGCGCCGAGAAGTACCGCGCCCAGTCCGCCGATGCCAAGGACAAGGACGCCACCCAGGCCACCCGGTTCACCCAAACGGCGGACAGCCTGGAATCGAATGCGAAGGCCCAGGCGCAGAAGGCCCAGGAGCTGAGGAAATCCCTCGGGCGCGACCAGCCCATCTATGCAGGCCTCCAGTTCGGGCTGGGGGAGGAGGCCCTGGTGGGACTGGCCCTGGTCCAGGCGGGGGTCTCCCCGTACGATCCGGTGGTCCGCCGCATCTGGAGGGACCAGTTCACCCAGCCCATCCCCATGGAAAGCACCGTGTATGCGGTGGGCCTCCAGCTCATGCTGGCGGACGCCCTGATGCACGCGCCCTGCGGGGAGGCCTGGCCGGAGGATGCCCCCAAGGCCAGCAAGGCCAGGAGACGGGCCAAGGACGCGGGCGATCCCCCGGTCCGCAAGGAGGAGGTCCGGGCCTGGATCCAGAAGCGGGTGGATCTCCTGGCCGGGTCTGCGCGCGGGGGGGCCTGGGGGTACACGCTCCCCGGCGCCCCGCCTCCCAGCAAGGGCTATGCCGTCAGCGGCGGTGCGCCGGAGATCGGTTCGGACGCCCTCGTGAAGGCGGTCCTCCAGGGCGGGGATGCCTACGACTATTCCAATACCCAGTACGCGGTGCTGGGACTGAAGGCGGCGGCCCTTTGCGGGGTGAGGCCCTCCGACGCCGACACCCTGTGGCGCCAGGTGATCCAGCAGTTCCTCGTCGGCCAGGAGGCGGACGGCCCGGGCGTCGTCCTCCTGCTGGAACCCGAGGGGAAGAAGGCCTCCCCGCCGGGCTTCCTGCAGAAGGGCTGGGAGGAGGCCGAGACGGGAGGGAGGCGCCGCAAGGCCCGGGCCCGGGGCTGGGCCTACCGCCGGATCGAGAACGCCCCTCCTCCGGCAGGGTTGCCCAAACGGGTGCAGAGGTCGTCCCTGGCGACGATGGGCGCGGCGGGGCTGACGGCCCTGCTGGTGGGACGCTCGGAGCTGAAGCTGGTCCCCAAGGAGGCGGAGAAGGTGGACGAGGCCATCCGCGACGGCCTGGCCTGGATGCAGGAGCATTGGTCCGATGCGCTGAAGGAGAACCAGGGCTTTACGAACGGCTACATGCTCTACGGCCTGGAGCGCATGGGGGTGCTCGGGAGCCTGAGGTCGGTGGGCGGCCACGACTGGTACGCCGAAGGGGCCCAGTTCCTGGTGAAGGCCCAGCAGGAGGACGGATCCTGGAAGGGGAGCTATGCGCTCCCGGTGGAGACCTCCCTCTGCCTCCTCTTCCTGACCCGGGGCACGCGGGAGGCCTACGCCAGGTCCTCGTACGAGGTCGGGGAGATGAAGGCCGAGCCCAAGCCCTAGACGGTTCCCCTCCGGAACGCGCCGTTCTCGAGCGCCAGGTAGGGTGCCGCCGGCCCTTCCCAGGGATCCAACACGTGCAGGACGGCGGAGGACCCCGCGACGGGGCGGTCCACGGGCTTGTGCACGTGCCCGATCACGAGGTCGCCGGCCCCTGTCCGGGCTGCGGTCCGAGCCATCAGGTCCTCGGAGAGGTCGTAGGTGCCCGCCGCCGCGGGTTTGCCGCGCTTGGCCTCGCTCCGTTGCCGGTAGCCCAGGGCCAGGCGATGGGCGATCGCGAAGGGCAGGGCCCGGATCAGGGCCAGGGAGAGCGGGTTCCTCAGGCAGGCCGCCGCCCGGAGGTAGGCCTTGTCGTTGGGGCAGAGGAAGTCCCCGTGGGCCAGGTAGATCCTGCGGCCCTGGCATTCGACGACGGCCTCCCGGGCGGCCAGGCGTTCCATGCCCGACTCCGCCAGGGTCTCATCATCCAGCAGGAAATCCCGGTTGCCGCCCAGGAAGCGGATCTCCACCTTGCGGTCGGCGGCCTTGCGCAGGGCCTTCAGCGCGGGACGGTAGTCGGGCAGGGCGGCATGCCCGCGACCGGCCCACATCTCGAAGAGGTCCCCGAGGATCCAGAGCGTCTCGCCGGGGGCGAGGGCGTCCAGGAGGCGCTCCAGGGCCCGGAAGCCCTCGGGGGCCTCGGGCCTCAGGTGGAGGTCGGCGATGAAGACGTCCCGGCTCACGGCTTGGGCTCGAGGAGCTTGTGGTAGACCTCGACGTCGCTCTTGGCCACGAAGAGCTGGACCTTCTCGACCCGGGGGTCCTTGAGGGTCCCCGTGACCCGGTAGACGTTGAGGCCCCTGGCCTGGAGCCAGGACAGGAAGCGCTGGAGGCCGTCGGCGGTCTCCCGCACCACGGGGATGTTGCGGACGGTCTTGCCCCGCCCCAGGTTGGCCACCACGCGCAGGTCGACCTTCCCGTCGTCCTGGAGGGTGCCCTCCGCCCGCACCGTGACCTGGTCGCTCGGCAGGATGAGGTGCTGGATGATCAAGGTGTGGGCATCCAGGCGGAACTCCAGGCGCCCGTCCCGGATCACGGGCTCCCGGTCCAGGATGTTGAGGGAGAGGAGGGCCAGGGGGGCGCTGAGGGGCTTGAGGGCGAAGAGGTAGCCGTCCTGGAGATCGGCCTCGCCGCTTCCCGAGAGGCTGTTGGTGTCGGTGTCCGTCCACCCGAAGCCGAGATGGGCGCTCAGGGTGCCGTGGATGGGCTGGTCGGCCAGGAGGGTGCCCTTCTTCATCTCCTCGATGTGGGCATCCGCCAGGTCCAGGGTGACGTCGTGGTGGGCATGCCCGTCCTTGGCCTGGCGGACCAGGCGTCCGGTGAGGGTGCCGGCCGCATAGCGCGCCTCATCCAGGTCCACCGTCAGTGCGGGGCCGTCCCAGGAGATCCGCCCCTTCAGGCTTTCCACCGTGCGCCCGGAGACCTCGGCCTTGGGGATCTCCAGGATGCCGCGGACCCCCGTCGGACCGCCCGGGGCCAGGCGGCCCTCCAGGCGCAGGCGGCCCTCCCGCACCACGGGCTGGAGAGGGAGCCTGCGCAGGGTCAGGTCGTCGGTGAAGGCCGAGAGGCTGAAGGCATGGGGCTCGGGGAGCTCCGCGTCGTGCAGGAGCCTCAGGCGCCCCGAGACGCTGCCCTCCGCGCCCACCCAGCCCAGGGCCTCGCGCAGGGAATCCGGCAGGGCGGCCAGGACCGACGGGGCCATGGGAAGCCCCTGGACGGTGAACTCCAGGTCGCTGGTCGGCCTCTCCCCGCCCTGGAGGACGCCTTCGCAGGTGGCCAGGGCCCCGGCCGCGTAGCCCCAGAAGTCCCTCAGCTCCACCCGCCCCGTCTCGTCGAAGACCACCCGGCCGTGCACCCCGCTCGCCGGCACGGGAAGGCCCCGGTACTTCAGGCGGGCATCCTGGGTGATGATCTCCAGCGTGTAGGTCTTGGAGCCCTTCACGCCCGGCTGGAAGCTGCCCCGTCCGGAAAGCTCCGCCGTGCCCGAGGGCCCCAGGCTGTCCCAGATCTCCCGGGCCCGGGGCCAGAGCAGCCCCCTCAGGTTCGGCGTCAGGGCGATCCCGTGGAGGTCGGCGCTCCAGCGGCACCCGCCGGGGCCCCAGGAGGACTGGAAGCTTCCCGAGGCCCAGTCCGAGCCCTGGATCCAGCCCGTCAGGTCGGTGGCGCCCGCGGCGGTGCGGTGCTGGCAATGCAGAGCCAGCAGGGGGATGCGCAGGGCCTCCGCATCCCCGGCCAGGACGCGGGCGTCGGACACCGTCACGAGAAGGCTTCCGTGCCCGTCCGGCCGGGTGCCGCCGCCGTTTCCGAGGGCCAGGGGCCAGCGGGGCAGGCCCTTGCCCCGGAAGGCTTCGGCGGGGAGCTTGAGGACGGCCCCGTCCAGCTCCACGCCGGAGAGCATGCTTTCTCCCAGCAGGGGCCTCAGGGGGCTCCAGCGGAGCCTCAGGCGGGGCAGGACCAGCTGGCCTCGGTCCGCCCCCGCGTCCAGGATGAGGTCGCGCACCTGGAGGCCTCCCCAGGGCGTGTAGCGGACCTCGCCGACCGAACGGCCGCCCCGCCAGGAGGCATCCAGGGTGCGCAGGAGGGTGGCCTTCAGGCGATCGGGATCGGTCCCGTGGAGATAGGCCAGGCCGGCCGTCAGCAGGACGGAGAGCAGGGTCCAGCGCCGCCAGCGCCGCGGAGGGGGTGCGCGCTTCACGGCATCGCCTCCCGGCGCGGGGCCAGGGCCGAGGCGGCCAGGATGCAGAGCGCCGGCAGGGCGGGGGCCCGGTAGCGCACCGAGCCCGTGAAGACCGCGTGCACGGCCGTCAGCAGGAGGATGGGCAGGAGGGCGAGGGTCCACCGCCAGGTCTCGGGACGCCGCCACAGGAGGGCGGCCGCGGCCAGGGCGAAGAGGGGGAGGTTGGCGGCCAGGGAAAGGGCCAGGATCCCCGGCGTCCGGTGTTCCTCGTCGTTCGGGACCGGGCTCCAGGTCCTCCGGATCCGGACCCAGGTCAGGGAGAGCATCCGGCCCGGGTGGGCCCGGATCCAGTCCAGGGAGGCCCGCTTCAGGAAACGGTCGGCCTCCAGCTCACCCATCGTAAGGACCTCCTTCGGCCAGGCCGTGTCGGGGATGGGGCCCCCGTCGGCCCCGTTGCGGCACTGGGCATAGAGGTCCCAGCCCCCCGAGGTCGTCGCCGGCACCCAGGCGCCGAGCACCAGCCGGTTGCGTACCGTCCAGGGCATCAGGACCAGGAGGCCCGCGCCCAGGCAGGCCAGGCCTGCGGCTGGGCGTAGGGCGAAAGCCAGCCAGAGCCCGACAAGGATGGCGAGGGGCAGGAGGGAGGCTCTCGTCAGGGCGGCCGCGCCGGCGAGGGCCCCGGCGCCCAGGGCCCAGCGCAGGGGCCGGACGCCGGTCCGGGCGCGGAAGGCGGCCCAGAGCGCGGCCGTCACCAGGAGGATGGCCAGGGACTCGCTGAGGATCAGGGAGGGCCAGAGCAGGAGCTCCGGATGCGCCGCCACGGCCAGCCCCGCCCATTTCCCGCCCAGGGCGGCGGCCAGGGCGGCGGTCACGGCCCCCAGGACGCACTGGGTCAGGAGGACGGCCAGGGCAAAGGCCCGGCCCTCCCCGAAGGCTGACTGCAGGACGGCCAGGAAGAGGGGATAGAGCGGGGGACGCAGGGCCTTCGCCCGCGGCCCGACCGCGAAACCGTCTCCGGCACGCAGGCTCCGGGCCGTCGCCTCGTACTGCAGGGTGTCCGGATAGGCCCGGCCCCAGTCGTAGCGGGGCAGGGTCCAGGGGAGGACGGCCAAGCGGAGGATCAGGGCCAGCGCGAAGATCTTGCGGATCATCCCCCGGTCTCCCAGAAGGCCGGCTGGCGGGCGCCGTCCACGTACACGCGGCGGATGCGTCGGCCCAGGGAGCAGGTGACCTCGTAGGGGATGGTGCCCTTCATGCGGGCGAGCTCCTCGACGGGGACCTGCTCCTTCCCCTGGCGGCCGATCAGGACCACCTCCTCCCCGACCTCCACGCCCGGGACGTCGGTGACGTCCACGGTGGTGTAGTCCATGGAGACCCGGCCCACGACGGGGGCCCGGCGCCCCCGCAGGAGGACCTGGGCCTGGTTCGAGAACTGGAAGGCGTAGCCGTCGTTGTAGCCGATGGGCAGGATGGCGATGCGCGTGGGGCGGGAGGTCACGTGGGTCCGGGCGTAGCCCACGGGAGCCCCCTGGGGCATGTCCTTGAGGTAGACCACCTGGGTCTTGAGCGAAAGGGCGGGGCGGAGGGCCGGGGCCCCGGCCGCCCTCCCGGAGGGCTGGAGCCCGTAGACCGCCAGGCCCGGGCGGACCATGTTGAAGTGGGCCTGGGGGTAGTTGAAGACGGCCGTGCTCGAGGCGGCGTGCTTGAGGGGGATGGGGCCGGTGACGGCCTCGATCTCGGCCACCACCGCGTTGAAGGTCCGGATCTGGTCCAGGGTGAAGGGGTCGTCCTTCCGGTCGGCCTGGGCCAGGTGGGTGCAGATGCCCTCCAGGGCGAGGGAGCGGTGGGCCGCGATCTCCCGGGCCACGTCCAGGGCCGCGGAGGGCATGACGCCCAGGCGGCCCATGCCGGTGTCCACCTTCAGGTGGACCGAGACCTTGCGGTCCATGGCCTCGGCCATGGCTGCGAGGTCGTGGACCCGCTTGGCCGAGTGCACGCAGGCGGTGATGCGGTGGGCGATGACCCGCTCCATCTCCCCGTCCACGATGGCGCCGAGGATCAGGATGGGCGCCTCGATCCCGGCCTCCCGAAGCTCCAGGGCTTCCGAGGAGTCGCCCACCCCCAGCATGTGGGCCCCATGGGCCAGGGCGGCCCGGGCCACGGGGACGGCCCCGTGCCCGTAGGCGTCGGCCTTGAGGACGACGAGGATGCGGGTCCCGGCCGGCAGGCTCCCCTGGATGAGGTTCAGGTTGTGGCCGACGGCGCCGAGGTCGATCTCGGCCCAGGTGCGGTGGTCGGTCACTTGGCCTGCCCGCCCTTGGCCGAGGCCCAGCGGCCCAGGAGGAAGAGCCCGGCCCCGAGGACCAGGATGCGCAGCTCCAGGGTGGGCAGGGTGGTGGCGGGGATGTCCTTCTGCCCCAGGCCGGCCATCAGGGCGATGGGCACCACGCAGAGTCCGGCCACCTGGAGGATCCATCCCAGCGACGACATGGGGGGGCATCTTAGCCTAGAATGGCTGGGGTATGGTGATCACCCTCGACGGCCCCGGCGGCTCCGGGAAATCCACGGTGGCGTCCCTGCTGGCCCGCCGTCTCGGCTGGCGCCACCTGGATTCCGGCGCCGTCTATCGCGCCCTCACCTGCTGGGCCATGGGCTCAGGAGCCTTCTCCGCGCCCGCCCTGGTCGCCCTGCTCCAGGAGGGGCGCCTCGTGCTGGAGGACGCCGGCCGCGTCCAGGTGGACGGCCAGGACCTGAGCGCCGCCATCCGTACCCCCGCCGTCAGCGCCGAGGTCTGGCGCGTGGCCGACTTGACGGCGGTGAGGGCCGCGGTCAACGCCCACCTGCGCCGCCTCGTCGAGGCGCATCCGTCCGTGGCCGAGGGCCGCGACATGGGCCAGGCCTTCCCGGACGCCGTCCTCAAGATCTACCTCGACGCCCATCCCGAGGAGAGGGCCCGACGCCGCGGGGTCCAGGGCACGGGCGAGACCGCGGAGGCCCTGGCCGCCCGGGTCGAGAAGGACCTCCGGCGCACGGTGGGCGGCCTCCAGGCCGTGCCCGACGCCGTCCACATCGACTGCACCGCCCTGCCGCCACAAGGCGTGGTGGACCGCATCCTGGCCGAGGCGGCGCCCCGGGGCGTGCCGGTGCCGCGTGGCTAGGAACAAGAAGGACGAATCGGTCGAGGAAGGCCGCCTCATCGCCCGGAACCCCAAGGCCTTCCACAAGTTCACCATCACCCAGAAATGGGAAGCGGGCATGGTCCTCCAGGGCAGTGAAGTGAAGTCGCTTCGGATGGGACGCGCGACCGTGGTGGAAGGCTACGTCAAGGCCGCCCGGTCCGGGGAGCTCTGGCTCCACGGGGTCGAGATCCCGCAGTATGCCCAGGCCTCCTTCGCGAACCACATGACGAACCAGCCCCGCAGGCTCCTCCTGCACAAGCGGCAGATCCGGGAGATCGCCCAGCATCTCGACCAGGGCGGACGGGCGGTGTTGGCCCTGTCCATCTACTTCAAGAACGGGGTGGCCAAGGTGGAGATCGGCCTCGCGATGCCCAAGACCCATGAGGACCGGCGGGACGACATGCGGAAGAGGGAATCCCAGCGCGAGGTCTCCCGGGAGCTGGCGAGACGGAGGAGCGGATGAGCTTCCCCGTGCGCCCCGGCAAGGAGGAGGCCCTTCGCGAGCGCATGCGGGCGCTGGGGGTCCGCGAGGAGGACCTGGAGGAGAGCTTCGTCCGCTCCGGGGGGCCGGGCGGCCAGCACGTGAACAAGGTCTCGACCTGCGTGGAACTGGTGCACCGTCCGACCGGCCTCCGCGTGAAGTGCCAGGACGACCGCTCCCAGTCCATGAACCGCTTCCTGGCCCGCCGCCGCCTGCTGGACCGCATCGAGCTCGAGCGGAAGGGGGCGGTCAGCGCCCAGCAGGCGGAGCGTGAGAAGATCCGCCGCCAGAAGCGCCGCCGCTCCCGCCGCTCGCGCCAGCGCTCGGTCGAGGACAAGCGCCACCGCTCGGCGACCAAGCAGGGCCGCGGCCGGGTCGGCCCCGATGCCTGAGGAGGCCCCCGAAGTCTGGGTGGTCGAGGGCTCGGTCTTCATGCAGGACTACGCCCTGGCCTTCCGGGACCTGGGCCTGAGGGTCAAGCGCGTCGTGAGGGAGTACGCCGAGCGGGCCGGGCTGGACGGCCCGGCGCCGTCCTTCGTGCTGGATTTCAACCTGGGGGCCCCGACCTTCCGCGCGATCACGGGCCGGGGCATCCCCGTCGCGGGGGTGGCCCTGGACCACTGGTACTTCTATCCCCGGCACCGCTACCGGGCCTCGGACCTGGAATCCTGCCGCCGCTTCCGCCTGCCGGCCTGGAATCCCCCGATCGATTGGCAGTTCCCGGATCCCGCCGAGAAGCACCCGAGGCTGTACGTCTTCACCTGCCAGCCCGAGCAGGTCCCGGAATACCAGTCGGTGGGCGTCCGCCACGCGGAGTTCCTGCCCTTCGGGGTGAATCCCGTCCGCTTCCGTCCGCTTCCGTCCGAGGGCCTGGCTCCCTTCGCAGCGCCCGTCTCCTTCGCGGGGACGGCACTGAGGGACAACAAGATCGACGGCGTCGTGAGGATCCGGACCTGCCTTCAGCAGGCCCGCGCGGAGGCGGCGTCCCCGGCCGAGGCGGCGCACTGCGGGGTCCTCCTGGGGATGCTGGAGGAGGCCGTGGCCCGCCAGGACGCCGACCCCTTCCGCTGGCGCCTGCCGAGGGTCCTGGAGGATCTCGAGCGGGAGCGGGGGGTGGACTTCCTCTTCCCGGGGGGCATGACGCCGGAGAAGGAGACCTGGGCCCTGCTGATGGGGGTCCACCTGGCCATGCGCCAGCGCCTGGCCGTGGTCCAGCGCCTGACGCCCCTGGGCCTGGCCGTCTGGGGCTCGGAGGACTGGAAACAGGTGGCGGGCATCGACTACCGGGGCCTGGCCGACTGGGAGACCCGCCTGGCCTCGGTGTTCAACGCCTCCCAGGTGAACGTGAACTCCTCCAAGACCATGTTCCCCTCCGGCCTGGCGCCGAGGGTCCTGGAGGTCCTGGCCTGCGGGGGCTTCCTGCTCTCGAGCCGCAACCCGGTCCTGGAGAGCTTCTTCGCCGACGGCGAGGACCTGGTCTTCTACGACTCCCTGGACGACCTGGAGGCCAAGGCCCGCGCCTGGCTGGCCCGCCCGGAGGACCGCCGCCGGATCGGCCGGCAGGGGATGGCCAAGGTCCGTTCCCTGCACACCTGGACCCACCGGGCCTGGCGCATCCTGGAGGTCCTGGTCCAGTCGGGGGCCCTGCCGGAGCGGACCCTGGACCTCCGTGCGCCGTCCGCCGCGGTATAATGCGGTTGCCGGCTCTTTCGAAACTTGTGGGGGTGACCAGATTCGACTGGGTCTGCGGACCCTTGTCGTGGCGCGCCGAAGACGCCCGTTGGCTTCGTTAAAAAGCGGGCAAAACAAAGCTGCCAATCACAGCTACGCTCTGGCCGCTTAACCTAGTTAAGTGACCACGTTCCGCCTCCTTGCCTGCGGGGAGGGCCGGAACGCAATCAGCAGGATGCTCGCGGACCGACGCCTGAGCGGTTCGCGCTAAGACTTGCTCGGGCTGGCCAAGACGGGACCCTGCCGGTTGGGGACCGTGGCGGCGAGAAACAAAGAACCGGACACGCGCGTAGAAGCGGCTCGGGCGGGATCTCAGGACGGGGGTGCGATTCCCCCCACCTCCACCATTTCCCTACCACCCCTGCATCCAGGGCTTGGCGCGGTAGCGGTCCCAGCCGTCCGGCAGGACCGTGACCACCGGGCCGTCCAGCCCTCCGCGCGCGGCCACCCTCAGGGCCGCCACCACGTTGGTGCCGGACGAGCCGCCGACCAGGAGCCCCTCCTCGCGCACCAGCCGCTTCACCATGGCGAAGCTCTCCGCGTCGCTCACCCGCTCCGCCGCGTCGAGCACGTCGCGGTGCAGGTTCTCCGGCGGCTCGCTGGCCCCGATCCCCTCCACCGCATAGGTCCCGTCCGGCCCGACCCGTCCCGTCTCCACCCAGTCGGCCAGGCCCGAGCCCACCGGGTCGGCCAGGACGATGCGCACCCGCGGGAGGGAGGCCTTGAGGCGACGGCCCACCCCGGTGAGGGTGCCGCCCGTCCCCGCCCCGGCCACGAAGGCGCCCACCTTCCCGCCTGTCTGCTCCAGGATCTCCCCTCCGGTCTCCAGTTCATGGACGCGAGGATTGGCGGGGTTGCGGAACTGGTCCGCCAGGAAGCAGCCCGGTTCGCGGGCCAGGCGCTCGGCCACGGTGCGGAAGTGGTCGGGGCTGGAGGGCGGGGCGTTGGGCGTGATCACGACCTTGGCCCCCAGGGCGGCCAGGGCCGTGCGCTTGTCGGCGGACATCTTCTCGGGCATCACGCAGAGCAGGCCGTAGCCTCGTGCCGCGGCGAGCAGGGCCAGGCCGATCCCCGTGTTGCCCGCCGTCGCCTCGACCAGGGTCATGCCGGGCCTGAGAATGCCCCGGGCTTCCGCGTCCTCGACGATGGCTTTCGCGATGCGGTCTTTCACGCTGCCGCCGGGGTTCAGGTGCTCGCATTTCGCCAGCACCGGCACGCCCAGGCCGGCCCCGATGCGCCCCAGCGTGACCAGAGGGGTGCGGCCGATGTGGCTCAAAAGGTCCATGTCCCGGATTGAACCGAAAACGTCCGTGCGGCGGTGCTTAAATCTTCTGATACCATCGTCCTTCGTGAACCCCGCCTTCCGTTCCACGCGAGGCCTCGTCCTGATCGTCGTGGTGGGGGTGCTGGGCATCCTCACCGTGCTGGCCATGGCCTTTCTGACCGTGGCCCGCCTCGAGCGGAGCGCCTCCCAACAGCGGACTCTGGCGACCAAGGCGCTTCTCCTGGCGCGCAGCGGGCTGGAGGACGCCCTGGCGCGCCTGGCCCTGGGCCAGGACACGGAGGACCCTGCCAATGTCTATGGCGGGGAGGATTGGAACGGCAACGGGATGTTGGACGGCCTGGAGGTCCCGGCCGAGGTGTACCGGGTCACGGGCGCGGGAGCCGCTCCCGACCGGGAGGCCTGTCCGGTCCGGCATGCGCTCAGGCCGAGTTTCTACGTCCGGGATCCCGCCAGCCCCGTGGTGCCGAGGACCCCCTTGCTGGAGGACGTGGACGGAAGGCCGAGGGGGACCACGGGCAGGCTGGCGGGGGACTTCTCCTCCTTAGGAAACGGCTATGCCCTGAAGGTCTCCCCCCAGGCGGGGATTCACGTGAACGGTGTCCCGACCGGGACCCTGAGGCGGATGCTGGGGACCCTGGCCCGGGCCATCGGGGCTCCCGTCGCGGAGGCCGACGGCTTCGCCCTGGTCGACCGGCGTCCGGCCTCTGGCTGGTCGGACTGGAGCCAGGTCCGGGACCAGGCCCTTGGCGGGATCCAGGCCAAGTTGGAGGTGCTGAAGCCTTACCTGGCGCTGGAGGCCTGGGTGGACGAGCGGGTGATCCGTCCGAACGCCTCCGCCGCCATGTTGGGGAACCAGCCGACCTGTTGGGCGGGGATCCGGGGCTTCGGGGGCCGGGGCGCGCCGGAGCTGGAGGGGCGCGCACCCGTGAACCTGGCCTGGGCCCGCACCCGCAAGCCGGTCCTGCTGGCCCTCCTGTCGGACCTGGAGGGGGTCTATCTGGACGAGACGGCGGCCAGGCCGGAGGACTCCGGGGACTGCCTCGGGGTCCTGACCTCCGTCCGCCTGTCCAATACCTGGGTTCCGACGGACGAGTGCCATCAGGTGGCGGACCGCCTGATCGCCTGGACGGGGCCCCTGGACACCTGGGAGCGCTGGAACTTCTTCTGCGACGCCATCCCCGGCACCCTCCTGACCGGCACCAGCGACCAGGCCCAGGCCAAGCGGGACATCCTGAAGGCGAATTTCAATCCCAACAGCGACCTGAACAAGTTCAACCCCAACGCTTCCCGATGGAAGCTGGTGGACAAGCAGGACCTGCTCGTCTCCTCGACGGAGTTCAGTCTGCTGCCCCTGCACGGTCAGGAGGTCTCCAGCCTGGGGCGGGTGCTGGATGCCCGGGGCCGCCTGCTGGCGGTCCGGGAGCTGGGCCTGCGCCTGGCCAGGCCTTCCGTGGCGAGGCTCTCGACCCAGCGGGAGTTCGTCTGCGAGGACCTGGGGGACCTGGACCGGGCGGGGGACGAGACGGGGATCCGGCTCCCCAAGGTCTGTTTTTCCTCCAGCTCCGGAACCCCCCAGCCGCCGACCTGGGGTGCGAAGCTCCCGGCCGTGGGGGGCCATGGCGTTGCCCTCCAGGCCTATCCGGAGCCCTATGCGGATCCCGGGACGGGGCTTCAGCTGAACCCCGCGGACTATGACGGGAGCCTCCAGCTGGCGACGGTGGAGACGGTGCCGAACGACGCCTACGGCGTGACGGCCACGACCCAGGACATGAAGCTCCTGGCCTGTTTCGATGCCAGCCTGGACCTGGAAAGCCCTGGGACCGCCGTCCCGGGAGCGAATATGCCGGACCTCCAGCAGGTGTCCACGGCGGAGCTGGGCCACAGCCTTCTGGCCGTGCTCAAGCCGAGCACCCTGTACCCGGACGGGGTCTATTCGGAGCGGGACCGGACGCCGTCCTATCTCGATGCGGGGAATGCCCACGGCTTCCACGGCCTGATGAGCTTCTGGGTCAAACCGAACTACGATTCCGAGAAATCCATCCCGCTGGAGAGCGCCGGGCCGCCGGCGCGCGGCCGGCGCTTTGTGGCCTGGACGAACTTCAGCGAGG
>JAHFOU010000279.1 GCA_023261525.1 Planctomycetota bacterium
CCGTGCAGGCCGCAGGAGCGCATGCGCTCGGGGTCCGACAGGAGGGCCAGGACCTTCTCCTCCAGGATCTGGGCGTCGATCCCCTCGTCCCCGGCCAGGGTCCAGGACTCCCCGGTGTCGGTGTCCCTCACCATCGCGACGACGTCGTGGTCGGTGGCGATGTTGCATCCCAGGACGACGGGGCGTCCGCAGGCCATGTACTCGAACAGCTTGATGGCCGAGCATCCGTAGCCCGGGCCGAGCTGGTTCCTCAGGAGCACCACGCAGAGCGAGGCCGCCCCCACCCAGCGCGGCACCTCGTCGTGGGGCACCTCCCCCGTGAAGGTGAAGGCGTCCTGCAGGCCGCGCCGCCTCACCTCGGCCTCTACCAACGGGCGCTGGACGCCGTCGCCGACGAGCAGGAAGTGGGCCTCGGGATGTCTCGCCAGGATGGCCGGGGCCGCCTGGACCAGGGTCAGGAGGCTGTGGTGGGGATAGAAGGAGCCGACGAAGACGATGTAGGAGCGGTCGGGCCTGAGGCCGAGGCGGCGCTGGCAGTCGGCCTGGTCGAGGGGGCGGAAGCGGCGCTCGTCCACCCCGTTCGGGATGATGCGGAACTGGCCCGGCTCGAGCCGGTAGCGCCGCGACAGGGTCTCCTCCAGGCGGGTGGACACCGTGACGATGCCCCTCGCCCGGCGGAAGGTGGCGTGCTGGGTGGCCCGCACGAGATAGCCCAGGAAGGGCGAGCGGGTGCGCTTCAGGGTCTCCTCGAAGGTCAGGCCGTTCACCTCCACGACATGGGGGATGCCCAGGAGACGGGCGATCATCATGGTGGAGACGTTCATGGCGATCTCGCGCTCGTAGATCAGGTCGGGGCGGCGCCTCAACACGAAGAGGAGGAGGCGCCAGAGCAGGACGATGCGGAAGAAGGCGTGGCGGGTGCGGCGCCCCCCCCGCATGGGCACGGTCTCCACGGGGCAGGGCATGGGCTCGCGCAGGCCCTCGGAGGGCGGGGCGACCAGGGTGACCTCATGGCCGATCTCCTTGAACTGGCGGATGAGCTCGCGGACATGGGTGGTCCCGCCGTACTGGACGCCCAGGTCGATGCCGCAGGCATAGAGGATCTTGAGGCGGCGCGGGGCGGGCGCCGGGGTCCGCGGCGCCACCAGGGAGGCCAGCAGGGCCTCCACCTGGGCGGCGGCCCGGTCCCAGGTGTGGCGCTCCAGGGTCTGGGTGCGGGCCAGGCGTCCCATGGCCTCCCGGCGGGCGGGGTCCCTCGAGAGCGTCGCCAGCTCCGTCTCCAGCGGGGAGGTGTCGTGCCCGTGCAGGGCGGCGATCCTCACGGTCCTCCCCACCGCATCCGGGTCGATGGAGAGGGCCACGTTGGCCAGGGCCACCACGGGCTTGCCGCAGGCCTGGTACTGGTAGAGCTTGATCGGGGAGAAGCCCCAACGGCCGGTGTCCGGCACGTTGTAGATCATCACGCAGACGTCCGAGGCGTTCACGTAGCGGGCCGTCTGGGCGTAGGGCACCCGCCCGGCGAAGACGAAGCGGTCCTGGAGGCCGCGCTGGCGGACCTCCTGCTCCACCCGGGGCCGGGTGACCCCGTCCCCCACCAGCAGGAACTTCAGGTTGGGGATGGAGGCCGCCAGGCGGGGAGCGGCTTCCACGAGAAGATCCACCCCGTGGTGGGGATAGAAGGTCCCGACGAAGCAGACGACGAAGTCGTCCGGGCCCAGGCCCAGGGCCGGACGGACCTCCTCCTTGGGCTGGGGGCGGAACAGGGCGGGGTTGGCCCCGTTGTGGATGACCACGGTGCGGTCCGGCGGGAGATGGTGCATCTCGCGCAGGGTGTCGGCCAGGGGCTGGATGACGCAGACGATGCGGTCGCTCAGGCGGCAGCTGAAGTGCTGGGAGGCCAGCAGCAGGGTGCGGGTCCACCAGCCCTTGCCGCGCCAGCGGGCCTCGTCCACCGTGATCCCGTTCACCTCCAGGACATGGGGCACGCGGTAAAACCAGGCGGCCAGGGCCGGTAGGGCGCTCAGGGCCATCTCCCGCTGGTAGACGGCGTCGGGCCTCAGCTTCCGGATGGCCCGGGCCGTGATCCAGGGCAGGGACAGGGTCTGCCCCAGGCGCTGGAGCCTCAGGCGCCAGCGGCTGACGGCGCGCTCGGGACGCGCCAGCTCCAGGTTGAGCAGGATGACCTCATGGCCCCGGGCCCTCAGGTGGCCCACCATCTCCTGGATGTGGACGAAGGCTCCGCCCTGGAGGTCCAGGTTCTCGCTGCAGAGGTAGAGGATCCTCACGGGGCCCCCTCATCCTTGCGGCGGCGCTCGGCCTCCTCGCGCAGGATGGCCAGCTCCTGCATCAGGTTCTTCACCTGCATCGTCAGGGTCGAGACCTTGACCGCGTAGTGGATGCAGATGAGGATCAGGAAGAAGAAACCGAAGAAGAACAGGGTGGAGGTCGGGACCTTGGCCCCGATCAGGGTCGTCACCCAGCCCAGGGCCGGGTAGCAGAGGGCGAAGAGAAGGATCACGGCCCCGGAGAGCATCCAGAGCCAGGAGTACTCCTCGCGCAAGCGACGGCGGCGGACCAGCTCGAAGATGAAGACGATGAGGCCGATGCTCATGATGGCCGCCACCAGCTGCTGACGGGCGGAGATGCCCTGGAAGCTGGAGGAGGACGAGGCGGCCGGCGGACGGGGGCCGGCGGGCCCGGCCCGGTACACGGAGGAGATCCGACGGGGATCCCCCCTCCCCTTGCCGAAGATCCCCAGCACGTGGCGGGAGACCAGCAGGGTCCATTCCCGAGGCGGCGCGGTCAGGATCTCCGGAAGCGGGCGACCTGCCCCGGCCAGGAAGGCGAGCTTGGGGCCGTTGAGGACCACCAGGGCCCCGGACGGAAGAAGTTCCCCCGCCAGCGGGAGGGGATGGGTCCGGAGGCCCGCGTTCAGGAAAGCCAGGGCCTGTCCGGTCCGGTCATCGGTCCAGACTTCCCGGTCCCCATCCTGTTCCAGGACGGCATGGACCATGCGCAGGGTCCGGGAAAGGTCCCGGTTGGGGGTCACCGCCATTTCGTTGAAGAGCAGGGCCCCGCCCACGGTGGCGAGGACCAGGGCCCCACGCCCCTTCCCGGGGAGCACCTCCCAGAGCCAGGCGAGGAAGGCCCCGGCCAGGAGGAGGAAGGGCGGCATGACCAGCCCCAGATAACGGGGCGAGACGGGATGGATGGGGACATAGCCGGGGCCGGGGATCCCGGCGGTATCCAGGGCCAGGAAACCCAGGGCGGCCCAGAGCGCGCAGGCCCCCAGGAAGGCGCTGCGCCGGCGGACGGCCAGCCAGACCCCTCCCGCCGACAGGAAGGCCACCCCTCCCCACATGGAGAACCCGTCCAGGCTCTTCGGGGAGACGAGGAACTTCGTGAAATCCCAGCAGAGGCGGCGCAGGATCGACGGGGCGCCCCCGGACATGGGATTCAGGAGCGGGTCATAGGCGAAGGAGGCGTCCCCCCTCAGGGCGGGATTGGTGAAGACCCAGAGGTTGTACTGGATCATGCGCACGGCGCATCCGCCCCAGGCCAGGCAGAACCAGAGCGCCAGGGAGGCCAGGGCCCAGGGCAGGAGGCAGCGGCGCGAGGGGGTCAGCCCAAGCAGGAGCAGGCAGGGCAGGAGCAGGAGGGCCGTCTCCTTGTGGTGGATGGAGAGGCCGAAGGCCA
>JAHFOU010000280.1 GCA_023261525.1 Planctomycetota bacterium
TGCTGCTGCCCGAGGCCTCCCAGAGATAGGCCGGAGCCTGGAGATCCTCCTTCACCAGTTCCACGGCGGCATAGTCCCCGGGAAGTTCGGCGGGCCTGAGGAAGGTCCATCCCGCCTGGAGGAGTCGGGTCCCCTTCGGAACCTTCAGGGGAGGACTGAGGTAGGAGGCCGCCTCGTCCGTCACCCACGCGCCCGCATAGGCACGGTAGGAGGCCCCCTTGTAGTAGCGCCCCTGCCGGTACCGCACCCGGGCGAAGGTCTTGGTTTTCGGGGCGTCCTCCGGATCCAGGATCCCGAAATCGTAGATCACGAACTCGTCCAGGGTCGTGTCGGCTCCCCCGCCCACGTTGTCTGGCACATCCTGCTCCCGTCCCCCGGGGTTCTCCCCCAGCCAGATGCGGTGGGGGCCGAAGGCATCCGGGACCGTGAGGTCGGATGCCGCCGAGGGGTCGTTGGTATAGGTCGGGTCATAGGTCGAACGGCTGGCGACATCGGTCCCGTCCCCCTCGTCCAGGATCATCTCGCCGACGTGTTCGACGGAGGGAGCCTGGAAGTCCCAGTAGACCGTAACGAGATTCCAGCGATGGGGACGCGACCTCCGATAGATGTTGAGCCTCTGCTCCTGGTCCATGTCCACGAGACGGTGCCCGAGCTCGAACTGAGCGCAAAACCGGATACCGGGGTCGCCGTCATTCCTCCCCTTCGCCTCGGCGACCGCGAAGAGCTGGCTGGGATACCAGGATCCCGGGAGGAGGGGATCCTCCTGGTAGTTCGTCCAGGATACGAAGCGGTGGCCACGGTAGTAGTCATCCCCCGGCTGAAGGCAGGACAGCACGTCGTAGTTCGGCTTGACCCAGAAGCTCATCAGGCCATGGAAGCCGTTGGCGTTGCCCGCATCATGGTAACTCGGCGTCCGCTCCCGCTCCGAATAAGCCCCGTCGGGGTACAGGGTGCTCGGTTTCAGCGGGTCCAGCAGGCTATTCCCCAGTTCGGCCCTGGACACCATCTGAGGCTGGAGATCCACGAGGTTCGCCCCGGGTACCTTCGTCCCGGGGCTCGTCGCATCTAGGCGGTCCTCGAAGGAGAGCAGCATCGTCATCTCCTGGGTCGCCGCCGCCACCCCGTACAGCTCGCCCGGCGGGGTCTCCACCGTCGCCAGCTGGAGGTTCCCGTCGTACTCGGCCGGATGGACCTGGAGCCCCGTCCCGGGATCCGCATACGGCTCCGGATAGGCCTGCAGTCCCACCCCGTTTCCGCCCACCGCCACTGCGGCCAGCCCTGCCCCCCAGGTCAGCGGCAGGGGCGAACTTCCGCTCCCGGACAGGTAGGCTCTCGGCAACCGAGGTCCCGCGTCGTCGCAAATGAAATCCTTCTGGGTCGTCAGCCTCAGCCCCGAGGGGCCGGCCAGGGTCAGGTCCAACTCCCGGCTCGCCAGGAGGCGTCCCTGAATATCCAGCACCCGACCCAAGCTGGCGATCTCGTACCCGTGTACCGGCATCAGGCTGAACTCCGTCGAATGGACCAGCAGATCCTGCTTGTCCACCGTCCTCCAGGAGGCCTGGTTCGGGTTGAACTTGTTCAGGTCCGAGTTCGGGTTAAAATTCGCCTTCAGGATATCCCGCTTGACCCGGTTCTGCTCCGCATTCCCGCCCATCAGGATCTCCGGAATCCCGTCGCAGAAGGCATTCCAGGCCTCCCAGCTGTCCAGAGCCCCGGCATAGCTCGCCAGGTAGCCTGCCAGCTGATGTCATTCATCCGTCGTACTCCAGCGGTTATCCCAGGAAACCGAGTTCAGCAATCCGACACGGTCTTCGGCACCGCCTCCGGAAGCCTCCTGAAGAGCCTCTCTCTCGTCGAGGTAGATCCCCTCCAGCCCGGAGAAGAGCGCCAGGAGAAGCGGCTTGTGCGATCGGGCCCAGGCAAGGTTCACGGGAGCCCTCCCTTCTGGGACGGGAGCCCCCCTTCCTCCGAAGGTCTTGATCTCCCCCCAGCTCCTGGGATGCGCTCCGATCATTCCCGCCGAGGCGTTCGGACGGATCACCTTCGGATCCACCCAGGCACGCAAGGCCAGGTAGGGGCGGAAGGCCTCCAGCTTCACCTGGCTGTTTCCCAGGGCCTTCTGACGGATCTCCCCCCAGGTCTTCCATCCTCCGTCCGGACGGGCATCCATCAGGTTCCATCCGTCCGCCTCTCCCACCGGATTCCCATCGATCCCTCCCGCCTCCTCGTCAAGGGCCTTGGCCAGGGTCCCCAGCATCCGCCGAAGGGTGGCGTCGTACGTGGGCACGCCGCTGGCCGTCCCCCCGTTGACGTACACCCCCCCCTGTGGGGAGATCTTCAGGGCGTACCCGTGCCCCGACAGGTGTCCGGAGAGGCCTCTCTCCCTGCCATCCAGCATCTGCTCCAGGGGATTCCCGGCCCCGCTCGAAGGGTCCCTGACGTAGAAGCTCGGACGCAAGGCATGGCGGACCGGGCAGGAGGCCGTATCCAGCACCAGGGGCTGGTAGACCTGGGTGGCCTGCTCCAGGCCGGGGGTGAGCAGTTCGTCCCCGTTCCAGTCCTCCCCGCCGTAGGCGCTGTCCGGCAGGAGGGGATCCTGGCCCGCCGAGATCCTCGCCAGGGCATCCTCCATCCCGCTTCGCGCCAGCAGAAGCGCCTGGGTGGCGCAGAGGCGCTGCTCGGACGCCTTGCGCTCCAGCCTCGCCAAGGTCACGAACGCCGTTGAGAGCACGACCAGGATGCCCAGAACGCCCACCACGATCAGGAGGACGACGCCCCGGGAGCGAAACACCCTATTCTCCCGGTCCCCAGGCCAGGACCCTGCGTCCGCCCGGGGCCTCGTAGACCACGGTGATGTCGTCCAGGGCCAGCGGGTCGAGAAGAGGCGTGTTGTCCTTGTCGGAGAGGTTGGGCTGGAAGACCGCGTGGATCCGGCAGGGAACGGCGACAAGACGATCCACACGCGAGGCGGCTGGAGAGGCGAAGATCCGATCGATGGCCTGCAGGCGGGCGTCCTTCAGGTAGACGCCGCCCGTGAGGTCCGCAAGCTCCAGAAGAACGGCGCCGTCGGGCCCCGGGTCGCCGTCGACGCCGGCCTGGCCGCCCGCGGGAAGAGGGGCCTTGAGCCCCCGGGGCAGGACCTGGGTCCAGGCCAGGGCCTTGATCCGGATGAGGCTCCCGAGCCGGATCGGGGGGCTGAAGTACCCGGCGGCCCTGTTGCTCCCCGGGGCGGCGGTGAGGCCGAGGTAGACGGATTCCCGGTAGTAGCGCCCCTCCGTGAAGCGGTTGGAGGCCAGGAGCGCAGGGCTCGCCAGGGTGTTGGCGCCGGCGGCGGGGATCCCGCCGGGTCCGGCGCCTCCGAAGTCGTAGATCGCCAGCTCGTCGAAGGTGGCATCGGCGCCGGAGCCGGTGTAGGAGGTCATCATGTGCTCGATCTCGGGCTGCCCCTTCCCCAGGATCAGGCGATGATCCCCGAAGAGGTCGGGGACGGTGATGTCCGCCGCCGAACCCGGGTCGTTGCCGGCGCTAAAGGGGTACTTGTCGTTGGAGCCCTGGTCCACCGCCGCGAGCCCGGCGTCCACCCTGAGCTCCCCGCTGTCGTTCTTGGTGGGGCTCCGGAAATCGTAGTACATGGTGATCAGGGACCAGCGGTGGGGCGTCAAGGCGCGGTCCCGCTGGAAGCGGTGCT
>JAHFOU010000281.1 GCA_023261525.1 Planctomycetota bacterium
GGAGTTCTTCATGCACCGCACCAGCCACTGGCTGGGCATGGACGTGCATGACGCGGGGGCCTACAAGACGGGGGAGCAGTGGCGGAAGTTGGCGCCCGGCATGGTGCTCACGGTGGAGCCGGGCCTCTACATCGCCCCGGACTGCCGCAAGGTCGCCGCGCGCTGGCGCGGGATCGGGGTGAGGATCGAGGACGACATCCTGGTCACGAAGGGCGGGCGGGAGAACCTCTCCGCCGCCATCCCCCGCTCGGCGGACGAGATGGAGGCCCTGGCCGGGCGCGGTTGACCGTCCCCAAGGGCACCGGTATCATCCCGCCCTCTTCCCCGGTGGCGGCGTAGCTCAGCCCGGTAGAGCAGGGGCTTCATAAGCCCCGTGTCACAGGTTCAAATCCTGTCGCCGCTACCACAAAGTAACCATGTGCGGACGCTACAAACGGGCCCAGGGGAAGGAAGCGCTCGTCCGGCGCTTCCGGATCGAACGCGTCGAAACGGACCTCTTCACCCCCCGCTACAACCTCGCCCCCAGCCAGGAGGCCCTGGTCGTCCTCCTCCAGGACGGCGCGCGGGTCCTGACCTCCATGCGCTGGGGCCTGGTCCCCGCCTGGGCCAAGGACGGCTCCCCGGGCCCCATCAATGCCCGGGCGGAGACCCTGGCCCAGAGGCCCATGTTCAAGCGCCTCCTCGCATCCAGGCGTTGCCTGGTCCCTGCCGACGGCTTCTACGAGTGGAAGAGGATCCCCGGCCAGAAGGGCAAGCAACCGAACCTCTTCACCGTGGGGGACGGCGGCCTCTTCGCCTTCGCCGGGATCTGGGACGCCTGGATCTCGCCGGAGGGCGAGGAGATCCGGACCTTCGCCATCGTGACCACGGAGCCGAACGAGGTCACGAAGCCGGTCCATGACCGGATGCCGGTGGTCCTGAAGGAGCCCGGGGAAACCGTCTGGCTGGAGGATGCCTCCAGGGCGGCTTCCCTCCTCCTTCCCTACGCCGGGGAGATGCGGGCGGAGCCCGTCAGTACGCTCGTCAACTCGCCGGGGAACGACGTGCCGGAGTGCGCCCAGGGACGCCCCTAGTCTTCCTCAACAGATCGGCCCCCCGGTGCTGCAGGGATCCCCGGAACAGAGCGGGAGCTTCCGTGTGATCTCCTTCAGGGTGCCGTAGCGGATGAGTTTGGGCGTACTCCAGGACTTCTTGATGCGGGGCAACTCGGTGGCCTCCTTGCGAGAACCGGCATCCCGCGACCGGTGGCGCTCACGCTTGGAGGTCGCCATCGGGAAACAGTCTAGGGCACGACGGGGTGTGGCGACAACCACTCCCCATCCCCCTTACTCCCCGTTCTCCCAGGCCAGCACCCGGACCCCGTCGCGGGTCCTGTACACGAAGGTCAGGTCGTCGAAGACCGGGGAGTCCAGGATCGGGGTATTCAGGTCCAGGGTGCCGTTGGCGTCCGTGGAGGCCCCCGACCGCCTCAGGAAGAGGACCCGGGCCCGGAAGGCCCCTGGGAGACGCAGGCCGATATCCCAGCGCTGGGGACCGGTGGGAGAGACCGGGGAACTGCTGGCCGCGGCGCTCCACAGATAGCCCGGGGCCAGGAGGTCCTCCTTCACCAGCTCCACGGCGGCGTAATCGTCGGGGAGCTCGGCGGGGCGGCTGAAGCTCCAGCCCACCTGGAGGAGCTTGGCATCGGCCGGAAGCCTCAGGGGCGGGCTGAGGTAGGAAGGCGCCTCGTCGAGCACGGCAGCGGCCGCATAGGCCCGGTAGGCCGCGCCCTTATAGTAGCGCCCCTCCCGGTAGCGGTTCCGGCCGAAGGTGGTCGTCTGCAGGGTGTCGTCCGTCCCGAACATCCCAAAATCGTAGATCGCGAGCTCGTCCAGCGTCGCGTCGGCCCCGCTCCCCAGGAAAGCGGCGTGATTGAGCTCCCGCTGATGGCTGGGCCCCAGCCAGAGACGGTGGGCGCCGAGGGCGTCCGGCAGGGTGATGTCCGCGGCGTTGGCGGGTGCGTTGACCGCCCCATAATCCGCCCTGAATCCGTCGTCCTGGAAGGCCACGGCCCCGTCGTTGGACACCATTTCACCGACATACTGATTCGTCAACGGAGTTGAATCCTCGAAATCCCAATAGTTCGTCAGGAGACGCCAGCAATGGGGCGTGCTCTTCCGAAGCGCCTTGAACCGGTGTTCGTTGTTGTTGTCGCCCCCCGAGTGCCCAACCTCGAACATGAAGTTGATCCCCCCCAACCAGCGCATCTCCGCGACGGAGAAGAACTGGTCGACGCCCCCGGGATTGGAGAGATCCTGGAAATTCGTCCGGCAGATGAAACGGCGCCCGCGCGAATTAGGATTCCCCTTGAAGTTGGACTGGGACTTCATCGGGTCGTAGTTGGGCTTCATCCAGAAGCTCATCAGGCCGTGGAACCCGTCGGAATTCCCCGCGTCGAGATAGGAGGGCGTGCGGTCCTTCTCCGAATAGACCCCGTCCGGGTAGAGCGTGTTCGGCTTGACGGGATCCAGCAGGCTGTTGCCCAGTTCGGCCGTCGTCACCTGCTGGAGGTCGGGCAGGTTCGGGCCCGGGACGTCGGTCCCCGGGTTCTCCAGGTCCAGGGTGTCGTCGAAACAGGCCAGGAGCTTCATGTCCTGGGTCGTGGCCGTCACGCCGTACAGGGCATCCGGCGGGGTCTCCACGGTGGCCAGCTGGAGGTTCCCGTCGTAGTCCGCGGGGCGGACCTGGAGGCCGGAGCCCGGGTTGGTGCAGGGCTCCGGATAGGTCTGGAGGCTGATCCCGTTGCCCCCCACCGCCGGGATCTTGGCGCCCCAGGTCGGCGGCAAGGGCAGCCCGGTGCTGAAGGAGAGATAGGCGGCAGCCCCCGGCAGGCGGGGACCCACCTCGTCCCCGGGAAGGTCCGGGCTTCCCAGATCCGCGCAGACGAACTCCTTCTGGGTGGACAGCCTCACCGCCGAAGGCCCCGAGACCGTCAGGCGGCACTGGCGGAGGGCCTGGAGGCGGCCCTGGCCATCCAGCACCCGCCCCGCGCTGGCGACCTCGAACCCGTGCAGGGCCAGCAGGCTGAACTCCGTCGAGTACCCCAGGAGGTCCTGCTTGTCCACCGTCTTCCAGTGGGAGGCGTTGGGGTTGAACTTGTTCAGGTCGCTGTTCGGGTTGAAGTTGGCCTTCAGGAGGTCCCGCTTGGCCTGCATCTCGTCGGAAGTCCCCGTCAGCAGGACATCGGGGATGGCGTTGCAGCAGGCGTTCCACTGCTCCCAGGTGTCCAGGTCGCTGGTCCAGGCCATGAGGTGGTCCGCCACCCGGTGGCAGTCGTCTGTCGTGCTCCAGCTGGTACCCAGGACCGCCGCACTCAGGGTCCCCACACGGTCTCCGCCGACCTCCTGCTGGGCATCCCGCTCGTTCAGGTACATCCCCTCCAGACCGGTCAGGAGGGCCAGCAGGAGCGGCCTCTGGATCCGCGCCCAGCCCAGGTTGACGGGAGCCCGCGGCTCGAACGCCGGCGCCCCGCGTCCCCCGTAGCCCTTGATCTCGGCCCAGGTCAGCGGCTGTCCCCCCAGCATGCCCGGGGTCGCGTTGGGCCGGATCACCCGCTTGTCCACCCAGGCCTGGAGGGTCAGGCAGGGCCTCAGGGCCTCCAGCTTGGCCCGGCTCCCCCCCAGGGCGACCTCCCTCACCTGGTCCCA
>JAHFOU010000282.1 GCA_023261525.1 Planctomycetota bacterium
TAGCCGTTCATGCCGAGGTTGCCCGCGCAGGAGACGACCCTCACCCGGGGATCCTTCACCGTGGCCAGCCATTCGGAGCTGCCGTCCGTGGAACCGTTGTCCCAGACGATGAGCTCGAAGGGGACGTCCGTGCGCTCCAGTACCGAGGCCAGGCACTTCTGCAGGAACCCCAGGCGGTTGTAGGTGAGCAGAAGGAGGGAGACCTTCGGCGCCTCAGGCATGCGCCGTCTTCTCGGGCTCCCCCAGCACGGCCAGGACCCGTTTCAGGCCCTTCTCCTTCCCCTCGGCCGTCTTCGCCTCCAGGCAGAGGCGCAGGAGAGGCTCGGTGTTGGATTTCCTCACGTTGAACCACCAGTCCGGGTACTCCACCGTGATCCCGTCGAGGAAGTCGATCCTGCCGTCGGCAAAGACCTTCTCCACCTCCCGGATCTTGGCGTCCTTGTCCGCGACGACGAAGTTGACCTCCCCGGTGGAGAAGTACCGCCTCAGCGGCGCGACGAGCCCGGACAAGGGCTTGGAAGCATGCTGGAGCAGGCCGATCAGGCGGACCATCGCGATCATGGCCGAGTCGGCCGTGTAGTTCTCGGCCCAGTAGGTGTGGCCCGAGAGCTCGCCCCCGAAGGGCGATTTCCGCGCCCGCATGGTGGCCTTGATGAAGGAGTGCCCGACCCGCTCCCGCACCGGCACGCCTCCGGCTTTCGAGATTTCCTCGCGTACGGCCCAGGTCGAGCGCAGATCGTAGACGATGACGGCCCCGGGATGGGCCTTCAGAACCACAGGGGCCAGGAGGGCGGTGAAGAGGTCGTTGGGGACAGGCTCCCCGGTCTCGTCGACGAAGATGGCCCGGTCCGCATCCCCGTCGAACGCCACGCCGAAGGCGGCTCCGTTGCGCCGGACCACGGCCTGGAGGTCCCTCAGGGTCTCGGCCTTGAGGGGATTGGCCTCGTGATTGGGGAAGCGCCCGTCGGGATCGCAATAAAGGGCTTCGTACTCATGCCCCAAGCGATGCAGGATCTCCAAGGCGAAGGGCCCACCCATCCCGTTGCCCCCGTCCACGGCTACGGAGAGGGCGCGCCCCTTGCCGGCCAGGCCCGCGACATGGGCCACATAGTCGGTCTTGAGATCCCGGGTCGTCCGGGTCCCGCGCTTCGCGGCGACGGGGACGCCGGTCTTGGACAGGGCCTCGATCTCGGGCAGGCCCTTCTCCCCGCTGATGGGCCCGGCACCCTCGCGGCAGAGCTTGAAGCCGTTGTACTTCCCGGGATTGTGGGAGGCGGTGACCATGAGGCCTCCGTCGAGACCCAGCCTGCCCACCCCGAAGTAGCTCATGGGGGTGGTGATGAGCCCGACGTCCACCACGTCGGCCCCGGCGGCCAGGGCGCCCTCGACGGCGGCCTCGGCCAGGGAGGGCGAGTGGGTGCGCATGTCCCGGCCCAGAAGGATGCGTTTGGCGCCCAGATACGCCACGAAGGCTCCGGCGATGGCCTTGGCGTCCTTCTCCGAGATCTCGTCAGGGTAGACCCCGCGGATGTCGTAGGCCTTGAAGATGCTCATGCGCGCGCCGCCGCCAACGCCTTGGCCACGGCCTCCTCGGGCGTGGCGCAGGCGACCACCTCGGCGCCTCCGGAACGCTGGGGGTCCACGGTCCAGGTCCCGATCCCGAACACCGGCTTCTTGTGCTGGAGGGCCACTGCGATCTCGCTCAGGGTGCCCAGGCCCCCGTCGATGGCGATCACGGCGTCGGCGGAGAGGATGATGAGAAGGTTGCGCATCACGCCCATGTTGGTGGGGATGACGAGATCGATGTCGGGGTTGGCGGTCTTGGGATCATTGGAAGGAAGGAAGCCCATCGTCAGCCCGCCCTCGGCGTGGGCCCCCTTGCAGGAGGCGGCCATGCAGCCGCCGAGGCCCCCGCAGACCAGGACGGCCCCGGCCTTGGCCACAGCCCGGCCGGCCCGTTCGGCCAGGGCGAGGATCTCGGGAGGCGCCTGGTTGGCGCCCACGACGGCGATCACCTTCTTAGGCATCGCGAGGAATCATACGGGACCGTACCGCTCCGGCTCCACGAGAAAGGGATTCGCCCGCTTCTCCTCCCCCATCGTGGTCGGATGCATGTGGCCCGCGTAGACCACCGTCTCGTCCGGAAGCGGCATCAGCTCCCGCCGGATGGCGCGGATCAGGGTCGCATAATCCCCTCCGGGCAGGTCCGTGCGCCCGATCGAACCCGGAAAGAGCACGTCGCCGACGAAGGCCGCGCCCTCCCCCACGAAGCAGAGGTGTCCGGGAGTGTGTCCTGGAGCATGGTGGATGGAAAAGCGCAGGCTCCCGCAGGACAGGACCTCCCCCGGCTTCAGCCAACGGTCCACCGCCGGGATCTCCCCGAAGGTCAGTCCGAACATGGCCGCCGACTCGGGCGCCGCCGCCAGCCAGAAGGCGTCGTCCCGGTGGAGCCAGAAGGGGATGCCGTAGCGCTTCTTCAGCGCCGCCACCCCCGCGATGTGGTCGAGGTGGGCATGGGTATTGGCCACGGCCAAGGGCTTGAGCCCGTCCTTCTCGATCACGGCCGCGATCTCGTCCACCCCCTCTCCGGGGTCGATGACCAGGGCCTCCCGCGTGGCCTCGTCCGCCACGAGGTAGCAGTTCTCCTGGAAGGCCCCGGTGCAGACCGTCCGGACGATCACCGCGCCCCGGCCCCCCGCATCGCCTCCGGGCGGGCCGCGGCGAGGACCTTGGCTTCCACTTCGGCCAGGGGGGCCTTCACCGTCATCCCGGCCGCGCGGGCATCGCCGCCGCCGCCGAACTTCTTGGCCACCGCGTTCACGTCGGCGTGGAAGCGGGAGCGCAGGCTGACCTTGACCTCGCCCGGCCCCACTTCCTTGAACAGGATGGCGACCTCGATGCCCTCCAGGGAGCGGACCTGGTCGATGACGCCCTCGCTGTCCTCTTCCTTGGCCCCCGAGGCCGCGTACGCCGCGCGGGGCAGGGAGGTCCAGGCCAGGCGGGCTTCCGGCTCGATCGTGAGCCGCCCCAGGGCCTCGCCCAGGAGCTTGAGGCGGCCGGCCGGGGCCCCCTCGTAGACCCGGGTGTAGACCTCGTAGGGCTTCACGCCCAGACTGATCATCTCCCCCGCCAGGGCGTGGGTGAGGACGGTGGTGTTGGAATACTTGAAGGACCCGGTGTCGGTCAGCAGGGAGACGTAGAGGGGCAGGGCGACCGGAAGGGTCATCTTCCCCCCCATCCTCCCGATCAGGGCATGGACGATCTCGCCGACCGCGGCAGCGGAGGTGTCGTTGATGGACAGGTCCGCCGGGCAGGAGGCCACGGGGTGGTGGTCCAGGTCGATGCGCACGGCCTTGGAGGCCATCACCGGCTTGTGCATGGCACCCAGGCGCTCCCAGTTGCTGATGTCCACCACCACGATGCTGTCGGCCGCCGCGATCACCGCGTCATGGGCCGCCGCGGCGTACTCCTCGACCTCCCCCGCCTCGGCCACCCAAGCCACCGAACGGGCCAGGCCGCCGGTGTTGATGACGCGGACCTCCTTGCCCAGGGATTTGAGGAACCTGGACAATCCCAATTCGCTGCCCAAGGCGTCCCCGTCGGCGGAAGCATGGGTTCCAAACACAACCCGTTGGCTTTTCTTGAGTTGTGAAACGACCTCATCCCAAGGTAGAGCTTTCATG
>JAHFOU010000283.1:0-1532 GCA_023261525.1 Planctomycetota bacterium
ACCCTATCCGGCCTGGTGGCCGGCTTCCTGAAGCGCAGCCTACCCAACTCGGCGTAGAGCTCGAAGCCCTCGTCCCTGGCCAGACGGGAGAGAAAGTCCCAGTCGGATTCCGAGTTCTGCTGGAAGTAGCGCTTCTCCGGGGGGGAGCTTTCGATGACCAGGTCGTCTTCCCGGAAGCCGTGCTTCAGGGCTACCTCGCGCACGATCTCGTCCAGCGTGCGCTCCGGGTAGGCCTCGTCCCTGTCCCCCTTCTTCCGCATGAGGTAGGTGCGGTCGTAGGCCGTGACCGTGAAGGTCGGGACCCCGTCCTGGGGGAAGTGCGGCTCCAGGACGGCGATCACCCCTTCGAACATCCTCGGGGGATCCGCCCCGTAGCCCAGGAAGACCTGGACGGGGTTCCCGCGCTCGAACAGGGGATGGTCTATCCACTGGTTGCGGCGGTTGGAGAGCTCGAAGACCGCGGCGTCGGCCTCCTCCAGGTGGTCCTCCACGGAAAGGGAGATGGCGTCGTCCGTCAGCAGCTTCGAGATCTCCTGGCCCGCGACCAGGATCCGGCGCCGGGGGTTGAAGGTCCTGCTCATGGGGTCACGGGGTCACCGCGTCACCGTTCGGTAGAGGGTCTCAAGCTCCGAGGCCCGAGAGCGGCCGAAGCGCAGGGCCTCCCGGACCTCCGGGGGGAAGTCGGTGATCCCTTCCAGGATGCCCAGGGCGTTCTCGACGTCGGGGATGACAAACCTCTCCCCGCTTCGGATCGTGCGCAGATTGTCCAGGAGGCTGCGCCCCCTGTTGGCGAACTCGATCACCCGCCATAAAGAAGGATCCCCGTAGTGCTTCGTGGCGATGTCCTGGAGAGTCTCCCCCTCCTCCGCGAGGTGCTCCCGGGTCTGGCCCTGGCCTGCCATCTCGGCGGCCTTGGAGAGGGTCCCTTCCTCGGGGGGCGCGAGGAGCGAGCCGCTCCCCTTAACCCAGCCCTCGAAGGCGGGTTTCCTCTCCTCTCTCGGGGCTGGCAGGCTCACGTCGCGGCGGGGGATCCGGAAGGAGACGTCCTTTTCAACGTAGCGCCGGAGCGAAAGGGAGACCGTGGCTTCCATCGGGTCGCCATCCGGGGAGAACATCGTGTAGCTGACCGAGACCGAGCCCACCACGCAGACGAAGTCGAGGCGCCCCCACTGGAAGACGCAGATGGGAGGCGCCCCGGTGCGCTCCGTGATCTCGGACAGGGCCTCCAGGGCGGCCACGGCCGCGCGCACGTCGTAGGGGGCGTCGTAGGCGTCCCGGTTGAGGTAGAGCTCGGCCGTGAGGGTTTTCAGATTGCCTTTCACGAACTGCTGCAGGGGGAAGTCCAGCCCGGGCACCCCGATCTCCGCCCAGGAGGCCTCCTTCGCCGTCTCGAAGGAGGTCGGGTTGTACTCGAAGACGATGGCCTCGCCTTCCGGGTCGAGCGGCGTGATGGAGCCCTTGATCATGGGAGGAGGCTCACTGCCGCTCCTGCCTGCGCCGGATGCGCTTGGCCAGTTCCAGGTCGATCTGTC
>JAHFOU010000283.1:1542-3682 GCA_023261525.1 Planctomycetota bacterium
TCATGGCGTGGACTTGAATAGCTCCCGAGGAGATGTTCACGGACTGGTCCAGGTTCCCCGCCGGGGCCGTCCCGGCAAAGACAGGTAGTGCGGCCTCCGGGCCCATCGGCGCCCGGGGGCTCGCGACAGCCCGGGCCGGGGAGGAGGTCGCTGCCGCGACAACGCCCGGGCCCCCGGCCATGGCCGGCGTCGGTCCCGCGGAGGAGATCCCCAGGAACTCCCCCACTCCCTTCACCCCCGCGATGAAGGCGTCCACCTTGCCCGAGACCCAGGCGACCTTGTCGGCCACCCAGTCGAAGACCGCGCCGATCACGTCCTTCACGACCCCGAATGCGGTCTGGACGGCGTCCGCCACACTCCCGAACACGGCAACGGCGACCTCCTTCACCTTGTCGAAGTGCTTGATGAGGAGCCCGATGGGGAAGATGAGGGCCAGGAGCCAGTCCGGAGTCTTGCCCAGGAGATCCTTGAGCCAGGAAAAGGCGGTCTGCACGGCCCCCGTCACGGCGTCCCAGTTCTTCACCAGCATGACCACGCCGGCGATCAGGGCCGCCACCCCCACGATGATGAGCCCGATGGGGTTGGCCGTCATGGCGATGTTCCAGAGCCACTGCGCGGCCGCCGCGGCATTGGCTGCCGCCGAGGCCGCCCAGGTGGCCAGGGTGGAGGCCGCGACTGCGACCCCGTGCGCGATCTTGGCGGCGATGTCCCGGGCCGTGGCCGCGGTCCAGGCCCAGAAGGCCTTCACGTTGGCCCAGGCCGCGAGCCCGGCCGCCTTCAGGGCCGCGCCCACGTCCATGGTGGCGAGGGCATGGATCCGCCCGGCCTGGGCGCTCAGGAGCAGGGCCCTCCCCCAGCCCAGGAGGGTGGAGAGGGTCCCCGTGATGGCACCGGAGAAGGCGGACATTCCCGCTTTCGCCAGGGGCAGCCACTTGAGGACGAAGAGGCCCAGGACTCCGGTGGCCGTGAGCAGGCCCCCGACCAGGAGGCTGACGACGGCGACCAGCGCCAGGACGGCCCCGGCGACCTTGCCCAATATAGGATGCACCTGGGCGAAGGCAGCCATGCGCTGGACCACCTTCGAGAGCCAGCCGGCGACCGCGGAGATGGGGCCGAGCAGGGGCTGGCCCAGGCTGATCGCCAGGTCCTGGACCGAGATCCAGAGCAGGCGCACCTGCTCGGAGGCCGCCCCCATCTTCTGGGAGAAGGCCAGCTGGAGGGCGCCGCCTTTCTTCATCTCCTCCTGCCAGGAGCCCAGGGTGTCGAGGTTCGAGTCCATGAGACCGCCCAGCTTGGAGAAAGCCTCCTCGCCCGCGAGCGCTTTCAAGACCGCCGCCTTCTGGGCCCCGGTCAGCCCCTTCATGCCTTTCTGCATGTCCTTGAGGATGTCGATCATGGGCCGCATCTGCCCCGTGGCGTCGAACACAGACACCCCCAGGAACCTCAGCGCCCGGGCCGTCTTGACCGGGGGCTTGGCCAGCCTCGTCAAAAGGATCCGGAAGGCGGTCCCGGCCTTGGCGCCCTTGACTCCTTTTGAGGCGAAGCCCGCGAGCACGGTCGCCGTCTCCTCGAGGGAAAGCCCCATGGCCGAGGCCGCCGGCGCCGCCTCCCGCATGGAGTCCACGAGCTGAGGCACCGTCAGGGTGGACAGCTTCGAGGCCGTGAAGAAGACGTCGGCCACGCGGCCCGCCTCGGTCATCTCCAGCTGGAAGGCGTTCACGGTGTCGGAGAGGACTTCCACCGCGTCGGCCGGGGCCAGCCCCACGGTCTTGGCCATCTTGAGGCCGGTCTCCGACAGCGCGTCGAACTCGGGGGTGAGGGCCTGGGCTCCGGTCGAGAGGACCTGGTAGAAGCCCTGGGCGACCTGATCGGCCGAGATCCCGAGCTTGGTGGAGAGCTCGACCGCCTTCTTGGTCATGCCCTCTTCCATCCGGGCGAAGGCGTCCCCGGTCTCCCCCGTGAGAGTGAGGGTGTTCTTGATCTGCTCTTCCAGATCCGCCGCGGGCTTGGCGATGGCCAGCAGCGCCCCGCCGGCAGCCGCGCCCACACCGGCGAGGGCGAGACCGGCGTCCCGAAGCTTCCGGAAGCCGGTCTCCAGCTTGGCGAAGCGCTGCTGGGTCTTGTCGGCCTCCTCCCCCAG
>JAHFOU010000284.1 GCA_023261525.1 Planctomycetota bacterium
ACTTCAGGTCCTCCTCGCAACGGACCCGGTCGGCCAGGCTGGGAACCCCCGCCGCGGCGGGCCGGGCGGCCTCCAGGACCAGGCAGGAGACCGGGATGGACTTCCCCGCGGCCTCGGACAGGACGTCCCCGGCGTCGTCCCAGGTGGCCACCACCAGGGCCCGGCCCAGGTCCCCCAGGGCCGCGTCCAGCATGGCCGCATCAGCGGGATCGGCCTGGATCAGGTCCGCCAGGCGTCCCCGCACCGAGACTCCTCTGGCCGCCAACGGGGCCAGGTCCAGGGCGGCGGGCTCCCGGGCTTCCTCCAGGGCTGCGGCACGGGACTCCAGGCGGGCCAGGGCCTCCCGGGCCTTGGCGCGGGCCTCCTGGGCCCTGGAGAGGGCCGTGGAGGCCCCTTCCAGGTCGCGCTCGACCTGGCGGAGCACGGCCTCGGCCCCCTCCCGCCCCGAACGGGCGGAGGCCAGGCGGCCCAGGGCGGCCTTGCGGGTCTTGTCTGCCTGGGAGGATTCCTCCTGGGCGGTGGCCATCTCGGACGCCAGGGCCTTGCGGCGCTCCTGCCTCAGCACCACGCGGGCCCGGGCCTCCTCCGCACGGGCCTCGCGCTCCCGGCGGGCCTCGTAGCGGGCCTGGGCCTCCGACAGCGCCTGGGCCGCGGTAGTGGCCCTGGCCCCGGCGGCCTGGAGGGCCGCGCGGGCGGCCTCCACCCCCTGGCGGGCCTGCTCGAAGCGCAGGGCGAGCGATTCCGCCTGGGCCGAGGCCTCGGCGGCGCGGGCCTCCTGGGCGGCGGCCTCCTGGTCCAGCTCCTTGAGGCGGGTCTCGGCAAGGGTGCGCTCCTTCTCCAGCACGCTCAGGCGGCCCTCGGCCGTCAGGACCTCGGTGTGCAGGGCCATGCGGCGCTCGTCGAGGCGGGCCTGCTCCGCGTCGGAGACCGCGCGGTCGGCCTCCAGGCGGGAGCGCTCGTCCGTGGCCTGGGCCAGGCGGGCCCCGCTCTGGGCCAGCTCGGCCGCGATCCCCTCCAGCTCCCTCAACAGGGCGGCATGGCGGTGGCGGTTCACGGCCAGGCGCACCGTGGCCAGGCGCTGGGCCTTGGCCCGGTAGAGCTCGGCCTTGCGGGCCTGGCGGCGGATCTGGGCCAGGTGAGCCTCGACCTCCTGGACCGTGTTCTCCACGCTGGCCAGGTCCTGCCCGACCCGCTCCAGCTTGGCCCTCGCCTGGCGCACCCTCAGGCGGTAGAGGCTGATCCCGGCCACCTCGTCGAAGACCGCCCGGCGCTCCTGGGTGTTCGAGGTCAGCAGCGCGCTGACCTTGCCCTGCTCGATGATGGAGTAGGCCTCCATCCCGGCGCCGGTGCCCAGGAAGAGCTCGCGGATGTCCTTGAGGCGGCAGGGCTCCTGGTTCAGGGAGTACTCGGACTCCCCCGAGCGGTAGAGTCGGCGGCCCACCGAGACCTCGTCGCGGTCCGGGGAGAGGGTGCCACGGCAGTTGCCGAAGGTCAGGGTGACCTCCGCGCAACCGGCGGCCGGCTCCCCCTGGGCGCCGCGGAAGATGACGTCCATCATCTCCTCGCCGCGCAGGCTCCGGGGGGACTGCTCGCCGAGCACCCAGCGGATGGCGTCCACCACGTTGGACTTGCCGCAGCCGTTGGGCCCCACGATGCCGGTGACGCCCGGGTGGAAGTCGAACTCCAGGGGGGTGGCGAAAGCCTTGAAGCCCGAGACCAGGAGGCGCTTGAGGTGGGGCAGGTCCCCCGCTTCGCGCTGGGGCGCCTCGGGCAGGAGGACGGGGACCTCGGGCTCAGACGGGACGTCGGCGACGGGGGCGTCGGGCATGGCTATTTCGAGGCCCCGGCCAGGCGGCGGCGCCGGCCAGGCGGCGGGGGCTCGTGCTTTGGCTTGAGCTCGTCCATCGCCGACTGGAAGGCCCGGATGTCCTCGAACTCGCGGTAGACGGAGGCGAAGCGGACATAGGCGACCTGGTCGAGGCCGCGGAGGGCCTTCATCACGTGCTCCCCGATCACGGTCGAAGGCACCTCGCGGTCGTGGAGGCGGCAGACCTCGGCCTCGATGCGGTTGGCGACATCCTCCAGGGTGGAGAGGGCCACCGGGCGCTTCTCGCAGGCCTTGAGCATCCCGCCCAGGATCTTGCGGCGGTCGAAGGGGATGCGGGTGCCGTCCTTCTTGACGACCCTCAGCGGGGCGGACTCGATGCGCTCGAAGGTGGTGTAGCGGCGGCCGCAGCCGTTGCAGGCGCGGCGGCGGCGGATCACCCCGGCGTCCTGGGCGCTGCGGGTGTCCAGGACCCGGTCGTCATCCTTGCGGCAGACGGGGCAACGCACGGATCGGAAGTATACGGAGGCACTAGATGTGCCGCAAGCGAAGGAAAATGGCCCCTACCGGCGGGGGGTCTGGGTGGCCAGGAGGGCCTGGAAGTCCGGCTCCGGGAGGAAGCGAGCCGAACCGTCCGTGAAGAGGACGACGCGCCCGCTCCCCCGTCCGTTGTGCTTGTCCCCATGGCAAGGTGCATCGTCATAGGCCACGATGCGGAGGTTGGAGGTTAGCGGATCCGCCTGGAGCGGGGCGCGGTAGACGTAGTGCGTCTTGAAGCTTCCGTCCGCCCTCTCCCCACAGCACCGGCAGAGGAAAACCTGGAGATCCGGCACGTCCCGACTCGTGTAGAGGGTCTCGAGATCCGAAGGAAACTTCCCCTCGCGGCTCTCGTACATCCTCAGGGCGCAATCGATGGACCGGAGTGTATGGATGCAGGCGGTCCTGTTCGCGGTCTCCTGGGCAACCTTCAGGACCGGCAGGGCAATGGCCGCCACGATGGGAATCACGATGATCCCCAGGACGCCGAGCACGATCCCGGCAATCGCCATGCCTTTCCCGCCCTGTCCCTTCCTCGTAAGCGCCAGGATCCCGAGAATGAGGGCCGCCAGGCCCGACAGGAGAGGAATGCAGATCAGCAGCCCGCAGATTAGGCTCGCGATGGCCAAGCCTTTCTTCTCGGAAGGCGGAGGCTCGGGTTCGGTCACAGCCCCTTCTTGGCCCCAACCACCTGAGGCTCGGGCTTTTCCACCTTTTCAATCTTCTCGTGCTTGCCGTTCCCGATCTTGACGGGGGCAACCGGAGCCTTCTCCTCCACCACGGGCGCCGCGGGAATCACGGCCGGCGTCGGCACCTCGGCGTCCAGGTAGGTGTATTCCTTCATCCCCGCCTCGTAGTCGTCCAGAAGGCGCACACCCTCGGCGGGCTTCATGCGCCCCTCCTTGACCGTCCGCTCCACCTGCTCCTTCATGGACTTCACCAGGTCGTTCTCGTAGTACTGCACCCCCCCCAGCACCTGGGAGACCGTGCTCCCCGGGATGAGCTCCTCCAGGTAGTAGCCGTTCGGCTCCGTGGGATCGAGGAAGCAGTGCACCTCGTTGACCCGGCCAAACAGATTGTGCAGGTCGCCCATGATGTCCTGGTAGGCCCCCACCATGAAGATGCCCAGGTAGTAGGGCTCCCCCGGCTTCAGCTCGTGCAGGGGCAGGGTGTCCTTCACGTCCTTGATGTCGATGAACTTGGAGACCTTTCCGTCCGAGTCGCAGGTGATGTCCACCAGCGTGGCCTCATGGGTCGGGGCCTCGTTCAGGCGGTGGATGGGCATGATCGGGAACAGGTGGCCGATGGCCCAGTGGTCCA
>JAHFOU010000285.1 GCA_023261525.1 Planctomycetota bacterium
GAGGACATCCCGCCGCGGCCTGGCGCTTCTCGTGGTGATGGGCGTGTTGGGCGTCCTGGCCATTCTCGGGATCGCGTTCGTGACCATGGCCCAGCTGGAGCGCAGGGCCTCCATGCAGCGGGTGAACGCCACGCGGGCCCTCCTGTTGGCCCGCAGCGGCATCGAGGACGTCCTGGCCAGGCTGTCGGCCGGCCAGGACGCCTCGGCGCTCCCGAGCGCCTACGGAGGCGAGAACTGGGACGGCTCGGCGGACGGCCTGCTGTCGGGCTGGGAGGCCCAGCAGGAGGTCTACCGGGCCACCGGGACGGGGACGGCCGCCGATGTGGGGACCTGCCCCGTCCAGCATGCCCTGAGGCCGAGCTTCTTCGTCACCGCCGGAGCCAACCCGGCCACCCAGGCCGTGGACGGGCGCCAGCGGGGCTACTCGGGCGTGCTGACGGCCAGCGCAGGCGGCGCCAACGCCTACAGCCTGAAAGTGGAGGACGAGTCGGCCAAGATCAACGTCAACGGGGGCTTCCTGGACGCCGAGGACCGCGACGGCGACGGGATCCCCGACTTCCGGGATTCCTTCGTGGCCGACACCCGTCCCGTGCCGCCGACCGTGCCCAGGGCCAGCCGGGGTTGGAACGACCAGCTGGCCCGCATCCTGGGTCTCCTCGTCCAGCAGCCGGAGCTGGCCCTGCCGCCCCAGCCCACGGCCGGGACAGACATCCTTCTTGGCCGGCCCCTGGGAGGCTACCGGTCCATCGCCCAGGTCCAGGCCGTGCTGGGCACCGCCAAGGACCTCTCGCCCTGGCTGACGGTCTCCAGCTGGGCGGATCCCAAGGTCGTCCATCCGAACGCCTGGCTGGACTTCGCGAAGCCCGCCCTGAACGGCTTGACCGACCAGAACGGCGTGAAGAAGAGGAGGATGCCGCTCCGCCTGGAGGAGGCCGGACGGCCCCCGGTGAACCTGAATGCCGCGCCCCGGCCCGTCCTGCAGGCCCTCGTGCAGGGGGTGGAAGGGGTCTGCTGGCACCAGCCCGCTGAACCGGTGACCTATCAGATCCCGTCGGCCGCGGCATCCTCCATGGCCTCCGGGATCGCGGATGCGATGTGCTGTTTCCGGACGGGCCGGGAGCCCTTCGCCGGATGGCTGGCGTCCGGCCGGCCCTCCCCGGCCCCCTTCGCGACCTGGGGCCAGTTCTCCGGATTCTGCGACGCCCTGGTGCCCACCGTGATCAACAGCATGAACACCGGCTCCACCACGTACACCGCCCTGGGCGACTCGACGAAGCACGGCGGGGGGAACCTCGCGGCCGCCGACCTCCTGAAGGCCAATTTCGACCCCAACACCGACCTGAACAAGCAGTTGCCGGACCAGCTGCTGTACCGCTGGATCGACAAGTCGGACCTCCTGTGCTGGTCGACGGAAGGGAGCCTGTACCCGACGGGTTCCTTCCGGGTGTCCGTCCTCGGCCGGATCCTGGACCGGCAGGGTCGGCTCCTTGCGGCGTGCACGCTTCAGGCCGGCGTCGAGGCGTTCTCCCTGGTCCGGCACACGACCCAGGGGGATTTCGTGGCCGGACGGAGCCTGAGCGACCTGCCCCGCTACCTATCCCTTTCCACGGATCCCCTCGATGCGACCACGGGCCAGTCCGCCTCCAATGCCTGGTGGGGCGGGACTCCGCCCGGAAAGGGCCTGGCCGTGACCACCTACCCCTCAGCCCCGATGGCCCTGCCCGGCAATGCCAGCGAGCTGGATGGGTATATCGGCCTGGCTTCCTACGAGCTGGATGCCGCTTCCCATCACGGCGGTCAGCCCGTGTTCCTGCACCATTTCGACGACAGCTGGGACGCGGAGCCGTCCTCGATCAATCCCTCCCGCCAGCCGGGGACCTATGACAACCTTCTCCAGACCGTCCTGGGGACGGGGATCTGGCCCGACACCACCCTGGCCGCCCCCCTCAACGAGCCGAACACCCTGCTTCCGGACGGCATGCATGCCCAGCTCGGCCACAGCCCCGGCTTCCTGGCCCTGGGCAACGTTCCCGTCACCACCCTGCCTCCTCCCATCAGCAACCATGGGGTGATCAGCTACTGGGTGAAGGCGACGCAGAACTACGGTGAATCCCACGACATCTATTGCGTACGCGAGCCCGCCCTCAACATCACCCAGGCCCTGATCGTGGGTCGGGACCTGGAGTACCGCGGGATCATGGCGGAGAACCGCGTCGATCCTCCCGGCGCGCCGGGGGACTACCGCTACGAGCGGCAGATGCATGTCCTGCATACCCTGCTCCGTCCCGGGCTGCGCTGGGAGCTGGTGTCGGCGTTCTTCGACACGAACGAGTCCCAGGCCCCTGCGGACGGGAAGGACGTCCACGTGATCGTCCAGGGCATGCACTGGGGAGGCACGCCCGACCCCGAAGGGGGATACGTCGATCCCTTCGAGATCGGGTCGGGGGTCGGGGGAAGCCTCAACGAGGACATTTCGACCTCTCCAGGCCGGCTCGTGATGGGAACCTACCGCAACGGGGCGTACTCGGACGAGATCCTGGACGAGGTGGCCATCTACGATTTCGGGAACGATGCCGCGGTCGCCCGGGCCGGGAGCGACCCCTGGGCCGTGGATCGCTTCAAGATCGGACGGTACTACCGGGGGGACGACGCGAGCTTCCTTTCGGCCTGGATCTCGCCCCGCGCCGGGCGCCCCGTCCGCCTGCTCCAGGCCTGGTGGACGGCCTACCTGCCCCAGGAGACCCGTCAGGAGTTCGCGGCCGGCTACACCCCGACCCAGGGGGTTCCCCGGGTCCTGGATGCCCGGCTGGCCAACGCCAAGCTGAAGATGGCGCTGGAGGATGCCGGCGGGACCCTGTCCCTTGCCCAGGGGGGATCGGTCAACCGTCCTGAGGGGGCTTTCCGCTACCGGGCGCTCCTGCAGTCGGGGCTGGCCGGGAGTCCGAACGACCCGGTCCTGGAGACGCCGTTTCTCGACGATGTCACGTTCTCCTGGCAGGCGCCCTCGGGTCCCCGGGTGACGAGCTGGGGGGCTCCGTGAGATCCTCCCGCCGCGGCCTCGCCCTCCTGGTGGTCATCGGGGTGCTGGGCGTCCTCGTGGTGCTTGGGGTGTCCTTCGTGACGATGGCGCGTCTGGAGCGGAGGGCCTCCCAGCAGCGCCTGGTCGCGACCCAGGCCCTGCTTCTGGCCCGCTCGGGGGTGGAGGACGCCCTGGCGAGGCTGTCGGCCGGCCAGGACGTCTCCCTTTCCCCCAGCGCCTATGGCGGGGAGAACTGGGACGGCTCGTCGGACGGCCTGCTGTCGGGCTGGGAGGCCCAGCAGGAGGTCTACCGGGCCACCGGGACGGGGACGCCGGCGGACGTGGAGACCTGTCCCGTCCAGCATGCCCTGAGGCCGAGCTTCTTCGTCGGGGCCGGCGGGAATCCGGTCACCCTGGCTGTGGACGGCCGCCAGCGGGGGGTTTCGGGCCTGCTGGCCCCCAGCGCGGGCGGGCGGAACGCCTACAGCCTGAAAGTGGAGGACGAGTCGGCCAAGATCAACGTCAACGGGGGCTTCCTGGACGCCGGGGACAGGGATGGGGACGGCACGCCGGACCACCGGGATCCCGATGTGGCGGCTCCCGCGACGCCTGTCCTTCCCATGGGCGCTGATGGGATCGGC
>JAHFOU010000286.1 GCA_023261525.1 Planctomycetota bacterium
ACATCACGCTGGACGACAAGTTCGGAGCCCACCTGGTCTGCCTGGGGCGCTACAACAGGCCCTGGGAGTCCGAGGTGATCACCTTCGTGGGACAGGGCGCCGACGCGACCCTCGACGAATTCGCGGTCTACGACTTCGGGGGCGCCGGTCCGGGAGGGGCCCCCGCCAATCCCCCGGGAGCCATCCCCAGCGTCCTCGCCGGCGCCCGGTATGCGGAGGGACGGTTCTACAAGGAGGCCGGGTACCGGGCCCCCGGCGCGGCGCCCCTCGCTTCCGGCGAGGCCGGTTCCTGGGTCAGCGCGCCCATCCTCCTTCCTCCTGGCACCCGTCTGAGCGGGATCCGCTGGACCTGGCTCCGTCCCCAGGAGCTTCCGGACGACTATGCCGAGATCGAGCTCGTCGATCCGGGCGTCACGGACGATCTCTGGGCCGGCTCCCGCTCCACGGAGGCTCCCGGCTGGACCCCGGACCGCCAGGACTGGGTCCTGGGGCGGGCCCCCGCCGGGGCCTTCAGGGTCCGCGTGACCTTCCGCAGGAACACCCCCCTGCCGCAGGACCAGCCCATCCTGGACTCCCCGGTCCTGGACGACCTGAGCCTCCTCTATCGCGCCCCCCTGAACCCCGGACTCCTTTCCTGGTCCGGGAGCTCATGACGGGATCCCTGCGCCGGCCGGGATTCACCCTGGTGACGGCTCTTGCGGGGGCCCTCGCCACGACCTTCGGTGCCGTGGCGCTCCTGGGCCGCGTCACCGGGAGAAGCCCCTTCCTGTGGGAGCCCCTGGCCGGGATCACGGCTCCTGCCGCGGCGGCGTTCTGCGTGCTGGGCCTCGGCGTGTTCGCCCATTCCGTCGCCCCGCCGCTGACGGAACGGAGGCAGGGGATGAGACGGCTTCTTCCCCCCCTCCTCCTGCTGGCGGGGGCCGGCGCCAGCCTGTGGTGCTGGAGGATCCTGGCGGTCCAGGATGCGGCCTATGCCCGCCAGGCCATCCGCGCCCAGACCGAAGGCACCCTGCGCACCCTCGTCGACCAGATGCACATGGAGGAGACCGGGCTCTGGCGCCTGGCCAAGCTCTGGGAGGTGCGCGGGGGCATGACGCAACGGGACTGGAAGATCCAGGCGGGGACGTACCTAGCCCTGCAGCCCGCCTACCGCGCCATCACGAGGCTGGATCCGGCCCTGACGGACCGCTGGACCGTGTCCGCGGAGGGCCTTGCGGAGCGTCCCTGGCCTGACGAGGCCCCCGCCTTCCGCCGGGCCCTGGACGAGGCCTTGGCCCGCCGGAGCCCGGTGCTGAGCCCGGGGCCCCGCGCGCGAGGGGAGTCGGAACTCCTGGTCGCCGTCCCCATCTTTTCCGAGGGCAATCCCGGCGGGGTCATCCTGGGAAGCCTTCGTCTCAAGCCCCTGTTCGACGGGATCCTGAAGGACCTGCCCCTGCAGGGGTACCGGGTCTCCCTGCAGGATCCCGACGGGACCGTCTATCGCCTTGGGGATGCGGACGCGCCCGGCGGCGACGCCTGGATGCAGCAGAGGAACCTGGATCTCCACGGCGTCGCATGGTCCGTGCAGGTCCGGCCCTCCCGGGCCCTGCTGGGTCGTCTGCAATCCCCCTTTCCCGAGATGGTCCTGGGTGCGGTGCTCCTGGTCTCCTTCATGCTCTCCTGGATCGTTTCCCTTTCCCAGACCAACGAGATCCGCGCCCATCTGCTCAAGTCGGCCAACGCCCGGCTGGCGGAGGAGATGATGGCGCGCACCCGGGCCCTGGTGCTCCTGAAGAGCGCGGAGGAGGAGCTCACGCGCTCCAACCAGGAGCTGGCCAGGTTCTCCGTGACGGACCCCCTGACGGGCCTGTTGAACCGGAGGGGGCTCGAGCGCCAGCTGGCTCTCCTGGCGGAGGAGATGCGCCGGGATCCCGCGGAGGCCGTCGTGATCCAGGTGGACCTGGACGACTTCAAGCACGTCAACGACAGCCTCGGCCATGCCGTCGGGGACCTGGCCCTCGGCGCGGCGGCGCGCGCGTGCCGGGATGCGCTCAGGGAAGGGGATTCCGCCGCCCGCATCGGAGGCGACGAGTTCCTCCTCCTCCTGCCCAGGACCTCCCTGGATGATGGAAGACGGATCGCCCAGGGCCTGCGCCTGGCGATCTGCGAGGGCGTCATCGCCCATCCCGGGGGCTCCCTGTCCATCACCGCGAGCCTCGGCGTGGTAGCCCTCCCTCCCGGAGCCGCCACCATCGATTCCCTGCTGGTCCTGGCGCACGATGCGCTCTACCGCAGCAAGCTCGGTGGGAAGAACCGCATCTCCTGAGGGGGCATTGACAGGGCCTCCGGGATCGCTATGCTCCCCCCTCCCATGCGCAGCCCCGGCATCAACCTGAACGCCCTCTGTTGTTCCTGTGAGGCCACAGGGACCCGGGGCGTCTCGTCCGGGGAGAGGGCGTTGCTGATCGCCTAGCACCGCAACTCCCGGTCATGCCGAGAAGCCCAGGTCCTCCAGGACGCTGGGCTTTTTTGTTTTCTACGACGGCAAGGATCCGGAGGGATGAACATGCGACTGTCCAAAAACATGGGGTACGTTGTGCTTCCGCTGACCCTGGTCTCCCTGGCGGGACGGGGAGGATCCTCCGGGGAAGCCGAGGAGGAGCGGCGGTTCCGGGCCTTGGAGACCCTGGTGGAGATCCGTACGCTGATGGAAGAGGCCCTGCGGGCGAGCAAGCCCCCCCTCAGCCATGGCGCCTCTTCCCGTTCCCCGCTGAAACGATCGCGCCTCGGGCGGATCGCATTGCGCCGATACCGGATCAGTCCGTGGGGTCCCCATGGCCCCGTCTTCCATCCGGCCCCGCGCGCTTCCGTGGATCCGGTGGCGGGAGGCACGTCCGTGCACGGCGGCGCCTGGGAGGCGGTCCGATGTATGCAGAGGCAGTCCGGGGTAGGAGCGACTCAACGCTAGTGCCTAGCGTGTGTGGGCGTTAGCGGACGACAACCGTTCCGGCGATGTAATCATGGAAAGCGCGGCGCTTGTCGTTGGTGGCCATAGAAATAATCTCGAGCAAGAACCAGGCAAGGCTCGCCCAAGCCAAGATCTGCCCGGGTAACCTCGTAACTTCCGCGCCACGAACGTACTGCCCAGCGACCACAAGGTAAATCAGGTAACCCAATGAAAGGGTGTTGGGAACGATGTAGCCGATGTCGCGAATAAAAGCTTGGCGCAACGTCGGAATGCGCTTCTCCGACACGTCGAGAACCTTAATGCCGTTTGCCATCTTGCCGAGCGTCTGGCCGTATCGGGCGTGGAGCAGGACGCTGTAGAGCCAGTAGGCGGTGTAGCTGATGACGCCCCCAACAATGAGAACAAAAGCACCGCGCTCTGGTGCGGTCAGGTAGCTGTCGAGAAGCCCGATCGGCAGGAAAACCAAGCCGTCCAGGAAGCCTGCCCAGAGTCGTGGCCAAAAGGTGTGATACTTCGTCATGTCGTTCTGCGTCACCGCCAGTATACGGAGGAATGCCTCACGCAGGTGGCCTCGGCGACTCCGACGAGACGTTGATGCGTTTTTGAGTGGTCGGGGTGCAGGGATTTGAACCCTGGACTTCTTGGTCCCGAACCAAGCGCGCTACCGGGCTGCGCTACACCCCGACAGGTGGACGCGCCATTGTCTCCAG
>JAHFOU010000025.1 GCA_023261525.1 Planctomycetota bacterium
GCACCCCCGGCACCCGGGACCTCCTGCGCGTGATGCTGCCCGACGCCGCCTTCCTGCAGGAGGAGGAGGCGAGGCAGGCCAACCGCAAGGGCTGGTCCCGGCACCACCCGGCCCTCCCGCTCTATTCCCGCGAGGATGCCGAAGCCGTCTTCCGTTTCCTGGAATCCGTCCCCTATGGAAAGCCCTTCCCGGTGACGGAGGGCGTCACGGCCCGCTTCCGTCAGGCCGGGCATATCCTGGGGGCGGCGACGACCGAGCTGGGCCTGGACGGGATCACCCTCGCCTATTCCGGGGACCTGGGACGCTGGGACCAGCCCATCCTGAGGGATCCCGAACCCATTCCCGAAGCCGACGTCCTCCTGGTCGAATCCACCTATGGGAACCGGACCCATGCCTCCGACCCCCAGGAGGTCCTGGCCCGCATCGTCCGGGAAGCCGCCGGGCGCGGCGGGGCCCTGCTGATCCCCGCCTTCGCCGTGGGGCGGACCCAGACCCTGATGTGGATGCTGCACGAGCTGGAGGAGGCCGGGAGGATCCCGCGGCTGCCCTGTTTCCTGGACAGCCCCATGGCCTCCAAGGTCTCCGAGATCACCTGCCGCCACGCCGAGGAGCACGACGAGAGCATGCGCCAGGCGATGGCGCAGGGCCGCTGTCCCATCTGCTCGAGGCGCTTCGAGTTCCTGGAGACCCCGGAGGCCTCCAAGTCCCTGAACCGCCGGGAAGGCCCCTTCCTCGTCATCGCGGGCAGCGGGATGGCCACCGGGGGCAGGATCCTGCACCACCTGGAACAGCGCCTGGCGGATCCCCGGACCACGGTGCTCCTGGCCGGGTTCCAGGCCGCCGGGACCCGGGGGCGATCCCTCCAGGAGGGGGCGGAGTTCCTGAAGATGCACGGACGCCTCATCCCGGTGAAGGCCCGGGTCGAGCTCCTGGACGGCCTCTCGGCCCACGCCGACCGCGAGGGGATCCTGCGCTGGCTCTCCGGGTTCCGCCGCCCTCCGGGGCGGACCTATGTGGTGCATGGGGAGGGCGAGGCCGCGGCGGCCCTGGCCTCGAGCCTCCGCGGCCGCCTGGGATGGACGGTAGAGGTGGCCCGGGACGAAGAGATCGTTCCCCTGGCCGGTTAGCGAGGCAGAAGGACGGTCACGAGGGTGCCCCCGCCGGGGGGGCAGTCCACGCGGATCTCCCCGCCATGGGACTCCACGGTCCGCTTCGCGATGGGAAGGCCCAGGCCCGTGCCCTTGTGCTTGGTGCTGAAGAAGGGCTCGAAGATCCTGGCCAGGACCTCGGGAGGGATGCCGGGGCCGTCGTCCTTCAGGGTGACCCGGATCCTGTCCCCGGCCGTGGCGATGGCGATGTCCACCGCGCCCTTCCCGCCCATGGCCTGGGAGGCGTTCAGCAGGAGGTTCAGGAAACAGGGCTTGAGAAGCTCCGCATCCGCGGGCACGACGGGGTCCTCGCCCGAGATCCCGATCCGGGTTTCCCGGGCCATGGGGTCCTGGGCCAGGAGGGTCACCGTATCCTGGAGCACGCCGCGCAGGCTCACGGGGGCGAGTTTGGGAGGGCGGGGGCGGGCGTAGAGCAGGAGATCCTGGATGGTCCCGTTGAGCATCTCGATGCGCTTCAGGATCTCCTGGATGATGGGCCGATCGGGGCTGGCGGAGGGGAGGTGGCTGCCGATGACCTGGATGGCCCCGCCGATCCCGGCCAGGGGGTTCTTGACCTCGTGGGCCACGATGGCGGCCATCTCTCCCAGGCGGGCCAGCCCGGCCTGTTCGGCCAGGGCCCGGAACTTCTCGGTCTCGTGGTAGGAGCCCGCGATCAGGGCCAGCTCCAGGTCCAGGATCTTGGCCAGGGCGGCCAGGGTCCCGACCATCCGTGTCCGGTCGCCCCCGGCCTCTTCCACGATGGCCGCTTCCAGATGGCGCCGGATGTGGGCCATGGCCGAGAACACGTAGGCCTGGGGGAGGCCCACCCTCACGTGGACCTGGCCGATGCGGTTCCTGCGTTCGTAGTAGGCGGCATCGTGGGGGCCGGAAAGGGTCTCGGCCAGCCAGGTCCTCAGGGTCCCCTTCAGGCGCTCCACCTGGGCGGGATCCTGGAGGATCCTCCTGGTGCCCTCGTGCTGGAGGATGTGGTGGTAAAAATCCTCCACGATGGCGGGAATTTTCCCATTCACCTTGGAGAGGAGCCAGGCCAGGGCTTCGGCGTCCTGGGCTTCAAACCCGATGTAGTGCTTGAGCTCTTCGAAGAGGGCGAGGGACATGGGGGACACGCTCATCCTACCGCAATCGCAGTGCCGGGCACGGGAGTTGCTGGTTAGAATTCCGCCATGAGAGTCCCCCGCATCCTGATCGTCGACGACGAGCGCCTCATCCGCTGGTCCCTGAAGGAGAAGCTGGAGCAGGCCGGCTACCGGGTCCTGGAAGCCGAGAACGGGAAGGAGGCCCAGGAGAGGTTCCAGTCGGAGGTGGATCTGGTCCTTCTGGACTTCAAGCTCCCGGACACCGACGGGCTGACCCTGCTCAAGCAGATCAAGCAGGCCGATCCCGACTGCCTGGTCATCCTGATGACGGCCTACTCGTCCATCCAGAGCGCGGTCGATGCCATGAAGCTGGGGGCCTACCACTACGCCAACAAGCCCTTCAACATCGAGGAGATGCTGATCCTCGTGGAGAAGGCCCTGGAAACCACCCGGCTGAGACGGGAGGTGAAGGTCTTCCGGGCCTCCCAGACCCAGGCCTATGCCTTCGAGCGGGTGATCGGGGCCTCCCCGGCCATGCAGTCCGCCCTGGCCCTGGCGCGCAAGGTGGCCTCCAGCCCCGCCTCCACCGTCCTGCTGACCGGGGAGAGCGGCACCGGCAAGGACCTCATGGCCAAGGTGATCCACTTCAACAGCGCGCGGGCCTCCGATCCCTTCATGAACATCACCTGCTCGGCCCTGCCCGAGGCCCTGCTGGAGAGCGAGCTCTTCGGCCACGAGAGGGGGGCCTTCACCGATGCGAAGGCCCAGAAGAAGGGGCTCCTGGAGCTGGCGGACGGGGGCACGGTCTTCCTGGACGAGATCGGGGAGATGGGCCCGGCCCTGCAGTCCAAGCTCCTGCGATTCCTGGAGGAGAAGGCCTTCAAGCGGGTCGGCGGCTCCGCGGACATCCGGGTGGACGTCCGCGTCATCGCCGCCACGAACCGCAACCTGGAGAAGGAAGTCAAGGCCGGGCGTTTCCGCGAGGACCTCTTCTACCGTCTGAGCGTGCTCCCGGTGACCCTGCCCCCCCTCCGGGAGCGCGTGGGGGACCTGGGACCCCTGACGGCCCACTACGTGGACCTCTTCAACCGGGAGTTCAAGAAGTCCGTGCGGGGGATCTCCCCCGAGGCCCTCTCGTCCCTGGAATCCTATGCCTGGCCGGGCAACGTCCGTGAGCTCAAGAACGCCGTGGAGAGGGCCATGCTGCTGACCGAGGGGGATCTTCTGAGACCCGAGGATTTCCTCCTGCACGCTGCGCGCGCCGCGGAACGAAGCGGGTTCGAGCTTCCCGCAGGAGGGCTGGACATGGAGGCCCTCGAGCGCGACCTGGTGGCCCAGGCCCTGCGCCGCGCGGGAGGGAACCAGACCCGGGCCGCCGCCCTCCTCGGCATGAACCGCGACCAGATCCGCTACCGGATCGAGAAGTTCTCCCTGCCCCGCGGGAAATCCCCCGCGGAAGGGGAAATTCCAGCGAACGCCTCCTAACCGGGAGGCTTTTCCCCCGGGGGCGGTCCTGGCACGCCGATTGCTCCCAAGGTCCTTCCATGAAACAGGACCACAAGCGGGGCGCCAACCGCAACGAACTGGCGCGTCAGCACCGCAAGCCCGTCCACGGCAACAAGCAGTCCCGCGACATTCATGAGGATCGCGGCACGCGTCAACGCAAGACAGGAGGGGTCCGCCGATGAAGAAGATCCTGGTGCCCCTGGACGGCTCCACGCTGTCCGACCACATCCTGGAGCAGGTTGACCGGCTCCTGGTCCGGGAGGACGCCGAGGTGAGGCTCCTGCGCGTCCTGCCTCCCGTCGACTACGAAGCCGCGCCGGACCAGAGGCTGTCCGTCCTGGAGGCCCAGCGCCACCTCGGGGCCTGCCGGGAGGAGTTGAGCGCCCGGGGAGCCTCGGTCACCTCGGTCGCCCTGGCCAACGGGGATCCCGCGGGGAAGATCCTGGAGTACGCCGACAAATACCGTCCCTCCCTGATCGCCATGAGCACCCACGGAAGGACCGGGCTCAAGCGCTGGTCCCGCGGGAGCGTGGCCGAGCGCGTGCTGAGGCATTCGCCCTTCCCGGTCCTGCTCTGGAACCCCTTCCATCCCGGCCGGGGCGGCGCGAAGGGCAGGCGCATCGGCACCATCCTGGTCCCTTTGGACGGCTCGGCGCGCTCCGCGGGCATCCTCCCCCTGGTCCGGGAGGTGGCCAGGAGCTTCGGTGCCCAGGTGGTCCTCCTTCACGTCACCGAACTCTACCCCGCGGTGGGGGACGTCCCTGTCCTCCAGCTCCCGCCGACGCCTGCCCAGGTCGCGCGCAGCCTGGCCCGCTACCGGAAGGTCCTCAAGGGGGTGACCGTCCGGATCCGCAGCGAGCTGGGCACCCCGGCCGCCTCCATCCTGGAGGCCGCCCGCAAGGAAAAGGTCGATCTCATCGCCATGACCACCCATGGCCGCAGCGGGGTCACGCGCTGGGCCTTCGGCTCGGTCGCGGAACAGGTCCTGCGCCACTGTCCCTATCCCGTGCTGGCCCAGAGGGAGGTCTAGGTCATGGACCATCGCCTGAAGGACGCCCTGCCCCTGCTGATCGTGATGGGGGCCCTCGTTCTCTGCCAGATCTGGATGCTCCTGCCCACCCTGTGGAGGTGACCATGTCCGACCTCGAGAAGGCCGCCGTGGACCAGGTGCTCGCCCGGGAGGTCATGACCTGTCCGGTCAAGGCCGTGCGGGACAACGCCTCCGTGGTGGATGCGGCTCGCCGGATGACCGCCCACCGGGTCGGCGCCCTGGCCGTGCTGGACGCCCGGGGGCGGGGCGTGGGCGTCCTCAGCGCCACGGACATCGTCACGTATGAGATGACCCGGGCCCGCCGGGAGCTGGGGCCGGGACGCTATGCGAAGCTGGGCAGCGCGGCCCTGGGCAAGGAGCCGGGGGGCTTCGTCTTCCGCTGGTCCTCCGAGGCCAAGGTCCGGGACGTCATGACCCGGGGCATCGTCACGGCCCTGAGCACGGCCACCCTGGGCGAGGTGGCCTGGCTGATGAGCCAGAAGCGCATCCACCGGGTTTTCCTGAGCCAGGCCGGCCGCATCATCGGCCTGGTCTCCTCCTTCGACGTGGCCCGGGCCGTGGGCCGGGGCTGGGGGCCCGCCCGCTCGTTGCGTTGAGGGCTATCGGGTTGCCACCCGGCCGGCCATGAGGCATGCTTAGGGGAGAGGAGTCTGCCATGCTGCAGAAGATCCTTGTCCCCCTCGACGGCTCGAAGCTTTCCGACCGCATCCTGGAGCAGGTCCGCCGCCTCCTGCTTAAGCAGGATGCCGAGGTGAGGTTCCTGCGCGTCCTGTCCGAGGTGGGGCACCCGCCGGGGCCGCCACGGCGCCAGGCGGTGGAGGAGGCCCAGGCCCACCTGGAGGGGCATCGTCTGGCGTGGGCCTCCCAGGGGGTCAAGGCCACGATGGCCGTGCTGTCCGACGGGGATCCGGCCGAGAGGATCCTGGAGTACGCTGACCAGTACCGCCCCTCCCTGATCGCCATGAGCACCCACGGAAGGACCGGGCTCAAGCGCTGGACCCGCGGGAGCGTGGCCGAGCGCGTGCTGAGGCACTCTTCCTTCCCGGTCCTCCTGTGGAACCCCTTCCGCCCGGAACGGCGGACCGCCCCCCGGCTTCGCATCGGGCGCATCCTGGTCCCCCTGGACGGCTCGGAGCACTCGGCCTGGGTCCTGCCCCTGGTCCGCCAGGTGGCCCGGAGCTTCGGTGCCCGGGTGCTCCTGCTCCACGTGACCGAGCTCTATCCGACGGCGGGGGACCTCCCGATGGTCCAGCCCTGGCCCACCCCGGCGGAGGTCGAACGGCACCTGGCGCCCTTCCGCAAGATCCTGAAGGGGGTCGAGGTCCGGATCCTGGGCGAGTTGGGCACCCCGTCCGTCTCCATCCTGGAGGCCGCCCGCCGGGAGAAGGCGGATCTCATCGCCATGACCACCCACGGAAGAAGCGGGATCTCCCGCTGGGCCTTCGGATCCGTGGCCGAGCAGGTGCTGAGGCATTGCCATCATCCCCTGCTGGTCCAGAGGGCGGCCTAGCCATGGAGGATCTTCCGGTCCGGCAACTCATGTCCCATCCCGTGAAGACCGTCCTGGATTCGGCGCCCGTGTCCGAGGCGGCACGCTGCATGACGGCGCACAAGGTCAGCGCCCTGGCCGTGCTGGATGCCAAGGGACGCGGGGTGGGGGTCGTGAGCGCCTCGGACATCGTCGCCTATGAGAGCACCCGGGCCGATCGGGTCCTGGGTCCGGCCCGTTTCGGCAGGTTGAGGGCCAGGGTCCTCGGCAAGGAGCAGGGCGGCCTGGCATTCCAATGGACGCCCGAGGCCCTGGTCCGGGACGTGATGACCCGGAGCCTGGTGACAGCCCCGGTCTCCATCACCCTGGGGCAGGCGGCCCGCCTGATGAGCCAGCGGAGGGTCCACCGGATCTTCCTGACCCGGGGCGGCCGCATCGCCGGGGTGCTGACCTCCATGGACGTGACGAAGGCGGCGGGGAGGGTCCTGGGGTCGCCTAGGTCAGAAGGCTCCGCCACCGCCGGTACCCGGCCTCCCGTGAAGCGAGGGGCCTGATCGCCGGACCCAGGGGAGGGATTCCAATCCTTCCCTGGGCCAGCAGGGCCGCGCCCAGGGCCGAGGCGTCCCGGTCCTGGACCGGTTGCAGGGGCACGCGGGTGAGGTCGGCCACGGCCTGGAGGAGAGGCCGGCAGGCCGCCAGGCCTCCCGAGGCCAGGAGGCGGCGGGGACGATGCGTCCGGGGAAGGGCGTCCCAGATCTCCCTCAGGCGGTAGGCCACGGCCATCAGGGCCGCCCGGCTCCGGTTCCCTTTCCCGACGAAGCGCAGGCGGGCCGAGGGATCCCAGCGCGGGGCCCCGGTCCCGGCCAGGGCCGGAAGGCAGGCTGGAAGCCGGAGGGCTTGGGTCGGGGAGGGAAGAGTCGCCCGACCCGGATCCCCCATGCCCTCGCGCTTCATCCAGTCGAAGAGGGCCCCGGCGCTGTTCACGGTGCCTTCCAGTCCGTATTCGGTCTTTCCCTCCAGGCTCCAGAGCACGGTCGTCAGGAGGCCCTTCGCCCGCGCCGGGCGTCTCCCGGTCGGGACCAGGAGGAAGGCCCCGGTCCCGAGGTTGACCAGGCCCGTCCCGGGATGGATCCCCAGGGCCGCCGCCGCGGCCTGCTGGTCCCCGATCATGGCGCGGACGTTCAGGGAGCCGATACGTCCGTACCGACCCGAGGAGGGCATGAGGCGGGGAAGTGCGCTGCGGGGGACCCCGAAGGCCTTCAGGAGCCGGGGGTCCCAGTTTCCCGTGCCGAGATTCCAGAGCAGGGTGCGGGCGGCCAGGGTGGGGTCGCAGGCCAGGAGGCGCCCGCCGCTCCAGCGCCAGACCAGCCAGGAAGGCAGGGGGGCGGCGCGCAGGCCGGGGGAGGCCGGACGCCGCTCCAGGCTCCGGGCGATCTTGCTCGCGCTGTAGTGGGGGGAGAGCCTGAGTCCCGTTCGGAGGATGACCTCGGCCTCCGGAAGCGGTGGCCAGGCCTTGGGCGTGCGGCGGTCCCTCCAGCAGAGGGCGGGGCCCCGGGCCCGTCCGGTCCGGGCGTCCCAGAGCACGACGGTGGAGCGTTGGGAGGAGAGGCCCAGGCGGCAGGGGCCGGGGGCCCTGCGGAGGACCTCGGCCAGGGCCTCGGAGGCGGCGCTCAAGAAAGGTCCCAGGGGGATCTCCGAGCGGCCGCCGGGGCCTTCGGAAAGCGGGGAGGGGCGTCTGGCGGACGCCACGACCTGCCCCTTCGGATCGACCAGCACGGCCTTGACCGCCGTGGTGCCCAGGTCCAGGCCGATCGCCCAGGGTTTCATGCCCCCCTTATACTTTGCTAGAGTGTGCCGGTGAATCCGGCATCCTCCCCCGTGGCCCGCGCGGTGAAGACCGCCCACGGCTCCCTGGTCATGGGCCGTCGCCTCGCGCGGCTGGCCCGCCACCTGGCGGAGCTTTTCCCTCCCGGCGCCCGCGTCCTGGACGTGGGCGCGGGAAGCGGGGAGATGGCCGCCGCCCTCCTGGCCCTGAGACCCGACCTCAGGATCGAAGGCATCGACGTCCTGGTCCGTCCCGGTACCGCGATCCCGGTCCGAGCCTTCGACGGACACCACATCCCCGCCACGGACGGGGAGTGGGACGCCTGCCTGCTGGTGGACGTGCTCCACCACTGCGACAAGCCCGAGGAGCTCCTGGCCGAGGCCACCCGGGCGGCCCGCGTCTGTGTGGTCGTGAAGGACCATGTCGCCGAGGGGCCTTGGGACCACGCCGTCCTGCGCGTCATGGACTGGTTCGGGAACCGGGGGCATGGGGTGGTCCTGCCCTACCACTACTGGAGCGCGGCGCGCTGGAAGCAGGCCTTCGAGGTGCTCGGACTGAATGAAGCCTGCCGCACCGAGGCCCTGGGCCTGTACCCGTTCCCCTTCACCTGGCTCTTCGACCGCCGCCTCCACTTCACCGTCCGCCTCGAGAAGGCGGCGTCGTGAAGCCGGCCGATCTTTTCCTCCAGCGCCGTCGCATCGCCCAGGCCGCCCGCCACATCCCTCCGGGAGCCCGGGTCCTGGACGTGGGATGCGAGGAAGGGGCCCTGTTCCAGGCCCTGGGCGGGGCGATCGGCCCCAGCGTGGGCGTCGATCCGGCCCTGGCCGCCCCCGTGGTCCTGGGGCCCCACCGCCTGCTGCCCGGGCGCTTCCCCGCCGAAATCCCCGAGGCCGGGCCTTTTGACGTCATCGTCATGCTGGCCGTGCTCGAGCACGTGCCGCCCGCGGAGGCCCCGCTCGTGGGGGAGGCCTGCGCGCGCCTGCTGGCTCCGGGGGGACGGGTGGTCATCACCGTGCCTTCGCCCCGGGTGGACGACATCCTGGCCTTCCTGCGCTGGATCCGGGTGGTGGATGCGGAGACCCTGGAGGAGCACCACGGCTTCGCGCCGTCCGACACGCCGGCCCTCTTCGCGGGGAGAGGCTTCCGGCTGAGCCGCGCCGGGCGCTTCCAGCTCGGGCTCAACAACCTCTTCGTGTTCGAGAAGACCTAGCCGACGACCTGGGGCCTGCGGCGGTTCAGCTGCATCATGCCCAGGAAGAAGGAGCCTGCCACCCCCTGGGCCCCCAGGATCATGAGGGTGGCGCCCAGCAGGGCCGGGCGGATGGCGTTGGGATAGGTGAAGCCGTGACGGAGGTAGTGGACGAGCAGCCATCCGTCGACCAGGAGCCCGGCCAGGAAGACCGCCAGGCCGATCATCAGGCCCCGTTCCAGGTTGAAGCGCTGTCCGTCGTCGGTCTCGAAGCCTTCCACCACGGCGTAGACCTTGGCGAACCTCCCGATCAGGAGGACCTGCATCCCGAGGATCATCAGGGCCCCGGCCGCGGTGAGGAGGTGGTAGTCCAGCATGACCCCGCCGATGTAACGGGCCCCCGGGGCCAGCCAGAGCATGAGGGCCGACCCCGTCAGGAAGGCGATCCAGCCCGGCAGGGAGTAGAGGTAGGCGGGGCTGTAGATCAGCATGAAGCGCAGGTGGCGCCAGCCGTCCCGGAAGGAGCGCAGGTGGGGCGGGCGCGTGCGCCCGGCCACGTGCAGGACGATGGGGATCTCCGAGATGCGCATGTGGAGCTTGGCGGCCTTGATGATCATCTCCGAGGCGAACTCCATGCCCGTGGTCTTCAGGCTCATGCGGCGGAAGGCGTCCTTGGAGAAGCCCCGCATCCCGCAGTGGGCGTCCGAGATGCCCGCCCGAAAGAGCAGGTTCAGGATCCCGGTGAGGACGGGGTTGCCGATCCAGCGGTGGTGCCAGGGCATGGCCCCGGGGCGGATGCCGCCCCGGAAGCGGCTTCCCATGACGAGGTCGTCCCCGGTCCTCAGGCGCTCCAGGAAGGGGCCGAGGTTGGAGAAGTCGTAGGAGTCGTCGGAGTCCCCCATGATGAGGTAGCGTCCGGCGGCCGCCTCGCATCCGGCCTGGAGGGCGGCGCCGTAGCCCTTCACCGGAACGGGCACCACGCGGGCGCCTTCCGCCTCGGCCAGCTTCTGGGAGCCGTCGGTCGAGCCGTTGTCGGCCACCAGGACCTCGCCGCGGATGCCGAGGCGGGCCATGGCCTCCCGGGCCTTGCGCGCGCAGATCGCCACGGTCTCGGCCTCGTTCAGACAGGGCATGACGACGGAGAGCTCGAGGTCCGCGGCGTCGGGGGGAGGTTGGGTCACGGGAGGGCGAGGATTATCGGACGTGGGGGGCAGAGCCCTCAACTATAATCCCTCGCGGATGAGCCGAGCGCCGGCGGACAAGCTCCTGGTCGTCGTGCTCTGGCTCCTGGCCGCGGCCGCCATCCTGGCCCACGACGCCCCGCCCACCGCTGACTTCTGGGAGTTCCGGGCCGTGATCCGCGAGGCCGCCCGGGACCCCCTGCATCCGACCCATCCGCTGCTGAAGGATGTGGCCGCCCACACGAACCGCTTCACGCCGCACGTGCTCCTCGCGGGCTGGATCTGCCGGGCCACGGGCCTGGCGCCCCAGGCCTGGCTGGACCTCCAGGGGCTGGCGGTCGCGGCCCTCCTGCTGACGGGGCTGGGCGCCTTCGCGCGGAGCCGCTGGGGGCCGGATTTCCGGCCCCGTTACCTGATCCTGGCGGCGCTCTTCCTCTGGGGGCGGGGCTGGGATTGGTCGGGGGAGCTGGCCTGGCACACCCTCTGCCTGACCTGGTGCTACCCGGTGACCCTGGCCTTCGCCCTGGCCCTTTGGGGGGCGGTGCTCCTGGCGCGCTGGCTGGAGGCGCCCACCGCCGGCAGGGGCCTGGGCGCCTTCGCGCTCCTGCTCGCCGCCATCACCACCCATCCCGAGACCGGGGCCTTTGCTTCCTTCCTGGGCCTGGCTTGCTGCGCGGAGCCCTGGCGCCCCCGCAGGGCCGTCCAGGTCGCGCTCGCGATCGGCCTGGCCTGGCTCCTGGCCTTCGCCTGGCCCCTGTATTCCCTGTGGGGCATGATGACGCACGGCAGCGGGGGCGGCTGGCTGGACCGGGAGGCCACCTTCTTCCGCTGGCATCTGGGGAATGCGGGAGCGGCCCTCCTGGGCCTGCCGGTGGCCTTCCGTTTCGCCCGGGACCGCCGGGAACCCTTCGTCGTCTTCGGCGTAGTCGGGCTGAGCCTGGCCTATGCCGCGGTCTCGCTCAAGGGCGGGGAGCTGGGGCGCATGCTGTTCTGGCTGGTCTTCTGGCTCCATCTGGCGGCGGCGCGCCAGCTCCAGATCTGGCGCATCCTGGACGTTGGGGCGCTCCGGGAACGCCTCCGCACCGGCCAGGTCTTCCACGTCAGCATGGGCGTCCTCCTGGTCTGGGGAGCCGCCGGGATCTGGCATCTCAAGCAGGCGGGAGCGGCCCCGATCCGGGTGGCGTCCCGGGCCCTGACCGGACAGCCCCAGCAACGGGTGCTGGAGGCCTACGCTCCCTTTCTGTCGCATCTGAAGGACGGCGATGTCGTGCTGGCGGATCCGAAGGCGGGCTGGCCCCTGCCCGCGCTGACGGGGGCCCGTGGGGTGGCCCTTCTGCATCCCCATCCCATGCAACCCGACCGGGACCGGCGCATGGAGGACGTGAGGCACTCCCTGGATCCCGGGACGTCCGTGGAGGCGAGACAGGAGATCGCCGGGCGGTACGGCCTGACCCACGTGCTCCTGAGGGAGGGGATCGATCCCCAGGCGGCCCTGTTCGGGGAGGAGGAGGCCCGTTCCGGAGGGCTTATCCTGGTCCGCCTGACGAAGGACGGGGCCAGGCATACGCCGCGGCCATGAGGAGGGCCCCCGCGCCCCAGGCGAGGGGGACGTTGCCGCGGGGGTCGGCCAGGACGGCCAAGACGTCGATCAGGATCCCCGCCGAGACCAGGATGCCGACGGCGACGGGCGTGGGGCGCATGTCGGGAGCCTAGCGCCCGGGCTCGGGGGCCGTCAACCGTTCTCGACCCGTATAATCCCGCTTCTCATGACCGACGTCCCGTTTCCCGAGGACAGGGCCCTGGCCGTCCAGTGCGCGGACGGGGATCCCCGCGCCTGGGAGATCCTCCTGGACCGCGCGGGCCCCCGGATCCGCGCCCTGGCCCGGCGCCTGCTCGGATCCGAGGATGCCGCGGAGGACGCCGTGGCCGAGGCGTTCGCGCATTTCCTGGACCGCCGTGGCGGGGTGCTGAGGGCCTACCGCGGGACGGCGCCGCTGGAAGCCTATCTCCACGTGATCGCCAAGCGGGGCATCCTGAGGCGTCGGGAGATCCAGCCCTCCCGCGTCCCCGAAGCCCTCCTGGCCCAGGTCCCGGCTCCTGAAGCGGAGGCTCCCGATGCCCGCCTGGTCCTGCTCCAGGGCGCGCTCGGGGAGCTCCCCGCCGCCTGGCGGGAGTTGCTGGCGATGGTCTATGAGCAGGGCTTGAGCCAGCGGGAGGCGGCGCGCCGCCTGGGCATCCCCGCGGGGACGGCGGCCACCTGGGTGAGCCGGGCCCTGAGGCGCCTGGAGGGGGAAATCGGAGATTCCTGAAAGCAGGGCGCCCTCTGCGTGCTCCCCCCTTTCATGGAAGAGGCCCCGGGGACCTGTCCGAATGCCGAAACGCTCGCGGCCTGGGCCACGGGCGGCCTGGAGCCGGGCGGACGCCTGGAGATGGACCGCCACGTCTCCGCCTGCGCCTCCTGCCGGGCCCTGGTGTCTGATCTGGTCCCCCTGCCTGCCCGGGAGACCGCCGGGTGGGCCGGGGATCCCCTGAGGCAACGCCTGAAAGGCCTTCAGCCGCCCCGAAGGTTCAGCCCCTGGATCCCGGCCGCCGCCGCCGGCCTCCTGCTCTGCGCGGGTTGGCTCGCCCGTGCGGGCCGGCACGAGGCTCCCGCCCCGGCCACGCCGCCTCCGGAGGCCTCCAACGCCCTGCCCCGCTCCCTGTTGATGCAGGCTAAGGTTCAGGCCGGAGGAGGGGACCGGGAGATCCTGGCGGCCCGTTCGGCCCTCCTTCTCCTGAAGGCCGGAGGGAGCCTGGAGCGTCTTGGGGACGGCCGGATCCGCCTCCAGCGGGGACTCCTGTTCGTCGAGGATCCGGGGGAGTCGGGATTCGTGGTGGAGGGCGCCGAGGTCCGTCTGGCGGGAGGGCGTCTGGCCCTGGAGGTCCTGCCTCCCTCCGCGACGGCGGGAAGCCTTTGGCTTCGCGCGGCCCATGCGGCCCCCGCGCCCTCCTGGAGGGTCTCGGTGCTGGAGGGGAGTGCCGCGGTCCGCCTGGGCGGGGAGGAGAGGACGCTCGGGGCCGGCGAGGAGGTGCGCGGCACGGGTGCGGAGGCGGTGTGGGGGAGGCTCCGGGCCCCGGAGTCCATGCCTGTCCCGACGGGATGGCGCCTTCTTCCGGACTGTCCCCGTTCCCTGCCGTCCGGGTGCGCCGGCGTCTGGCCGGGCGCGGAGGGGACCCGCACCATGGAGGCCGTGTTCCGGCGCGAGTCCGCCACGGGCGTGAGCGTCCGGATCCGCCTTCCCCAGGGCTGCGCCGAGGTTCCCCTGGGCGTCGCCCTGGTCCGGTCGGGCCGGTCCTGGATCCGCCTGACGGTCCTGGTCTCCGCGGCAGAGGTGCTCCTCCAGGCCGGGGAGGAGGAGATCCTGAGGCTTCC
>JAHFOU010000287.1 GCA_023261525.1 Planctomycetota bacterium
GGAGATGTAATATAGAAGCAAGTCGCCCCAGGGGAACGAATCATGAATGAGCATGAGTTGGCGGTGCTGCGGCAGCTGGTCGAGCAGCACGAATTCCTGGAGGTGATCGACGACGGCAGCAGCGAGCACGGGCTGGCCGTCCTGGACAACCGGGCCGGGACTTGCATCGTGGTGGACTGCCCGGACGGCCTGGCGGACTTGGTGTCGCAGGGGGCCGAGTGGTACCTGAGCAGCCCGTGGAACGGCGTCGGGCATGATGTCCCTGTTGTGAAGGGAGCCAACGTGACGCTCCGCTTCCGATGCCCCCGCTGCGACGGCACGGGGAAAGTGTCTCATCCCGCACGCCTTGTGGAAGGATCACTCCGCCAGCTTGATTGACGCAGAGCACGGGGCCTCGCCCGCCCCGCGATGCGGCCCGGCGGCGTTCGCCGGCCGTTGCAAGCCTGGAACCGTTTTCATTGAAGGGAGAAGATCATGATGGACCGTAAGGACTACTTCACCGAGGGCGACGTGACCCGCCTGGAGCAGGTGCTCGGCGTCCTGGCCAACGCGGCCGACGTGAGCTGGGAGTGGCACGGCCTCCGCGAGCTGGTCGTTTGCGGCCTGACGGCCGAGCCGGTCACGTTCACCCACCCCCGGCCGGCCCTGGCCTACCTGGAAGGCTTCGGCGACGGCTACGACGCCGGCTTCGGCGACGGCAACCGCTACCGGGACGAGGACGGCGACCGCGAGTTCCTCGGGCAGCGTGCCTAGGGGACGGAACCACGTTCGCCCGGATGCAGGAGAACGAAGCATGAGCGAGACAACCAAGGTCAAGCGTGGGCCGGGGCGGGACTACCGCGAGTTCCTCCGCCATCTGAAGCGGGGCGGCTGGAGCACGGCCCAGATCGTCGGGGACGAGGAGCGGCCGGCCGAGTTGGCCGCCCTGCTCGCGGAGGTTGGGCTTGAGAAGGCCGAAGGCTGGATCATGAAGGCACTGGACAAGGGTAACCTGGCTGCCGTGGAGGCTGAGAACTGCCCGGACCCTTCCGTTGCCCGCAGTGCGGAAGTCTCTGGCAGTACTGCCCCCACTGAGGCTGAACAACGCCCGGACCCTACCCAGTCGGCTACATCGGTCAGTACCCTTGGCAATGGCAGTGAGGCTGAGCAACGCCCGGACCCTACTGGGAACGCAAAATCCCAGCGGCCATCAAGCGGTTCCAGCGAGCTGGAGGATCAACCTGAGGAAGTCGAGAGGAACCAGCTCTATCGCCGTTACGTGCCCAAGCCGGGGGACCAGATGCCCATCGGCTCCCTGCCCGAGGGGGCCTACTTCGACCGCGGCGGCCAGCGGGGCCGCTTCGACGGCATGAGCGGCCTGGACGCCAAGGTGCTGCTGTACAAGGGCAAGCGGCTTGGCAACGTCGAGGTCGGCGAGCGGTGCTGGTGGTCCTCGGCCACGGCCGTGGTCATGATCGACGCCGAAACCGCCCGCGGTCCCTACAATACCTCTGAGGATGAAGGCCACACCGCAACCACAGAAGAAGGGAGAGAAGTCATGAACTTCAGCGAAGCGAAGGCCAGGGAACTCCTGGTCGCCTGCGGATGCCCAGGGAAGGCCAAGAAGCTCAGTGTCACCCGCCTGAACAAGTTCTTCAACGAGCCGGCCAAGCTGCTCGCCATGCCCAAGCAGCAACCGGAGGACGCCAAGTTGAAGACTTTGCTCAAGGAAGTCTACGCGGCCCTGGACGCCGACACGCCGATCAAGGTGGGGGAGGGCAACGGGAAGGCCAGGAAGGCGGGCAAGAAGAAGGCGGGCGGAAGCAACCTGAAGAAACCAAGCAAGGGACGAGCGAAGGTCATGGGCAAGTATTCGGCCGGCCCGTTCGCCCGCTGGCTCGGCAAGGGCGGCGGCCTCAATATCAACTTTGAGGCCGCCCGCAAGGTCATGGACGGCGAAGGGTGCCCGCACCTGTCAGACGTATCCCTCAAGTGGGAGTTGAAGGAAACCCGCGAAAACTGTCCGCCGGCCGCCGTGTCGAAGGATGACGCGGCGGAGATCAAGCGGAAGTACGGCCTAGTCAAGGCGAAGGTGTAATTCGAGGATGAACATGGCATGGCACTTCATCGCGGATTTCCTGGAACGGACGGGCTGCGGGAGCTCGCCCTCTTCGCCGGGGCCGGCGGCGGCATCCTCGGGGGGGCGCTCCTCGGCTGGACTACGGTCGCGGCGGTCGAGGTCGACCCGTTCTGCCGTGAAGTGCTCTTGCGGAGGCAGCGGGACGGCCTGCTGCCGCTGTTCCCCGTCTGGGACGACGTGCGGACGTTCGACGGCAGGCCGTGGCGTGGCTGCGTGGACGTCATCACTGCGGGGTTCCCCTGCCAGCCCTACTCTACGGCCGGCCGGAGGGCCGGGGCCGGGGACGAGAGGAACCTCTGGCCGGACACCCTACGTTGCGTTCGCGAGGTGGGACCCCGCTACGCGCTGCTGGAGAACGTGCCTGGGCTTTTCTCGTTCCCCTACTTCGGCGACGTCCTCGGGGGGCTGGCCGAGGTCGGGTATGATGCGGAATGGGACGTACTTTCCGCTGCCTCGCTCGGCGCCCCGCACCTCCGCGAGCGGCTCTGGGTGCTTGCCTACGCCCGTGGCCTACGACGCGACGCCGGGCGGTCCGGGGAACCACTACAGGGGGCTGGGGCACCGGGCGAAGCACGGGGGGCTGGCCGGAAGTCTGCCGACGCCGCGGGCGTCGGACTGGGGAGGGCAGAGCCTGGCCGCGACGAGGAAGAGGCTCGCCGAAGGCGGGGACGTAATGCTGTCGAGCCTGATAAAGTGGGGCGAACGGGGCTTGCTGCCGACGCCTCAGCGGATCGACAAGGACTTCTGCCGGAGCCTCCCGGAAACCGTAAGAAGGCGGGCCGAGTCCGGCAGGCAGATGCATCTGTCCCAGGTCGTCATGCTCCCGTCCTTGACGCCGACGTGTTCAGACGCGGAGGCCGCCGGGGAGGGCTGGTCCTCGCCGTCGGGCGGGCAATCGGGAGGCTCCCAGTCTTCCCCTGGTGGGACGCTGAACCCCGACTGGGTAGAGTGGCTCATGGGGTTCCCGACAGGGTGGACCGCCTTGCGGCCGTCGGGAACGCGCAGGTTCCGCAGGTGGCTGCTGTCGCATTCCTCATGCTCGCCAGGCGGGCGGGGCTGATCTGAGGGCCTTCTGGATGGACAGGCTGGCCCCGGAGGCCCGCTCCCGCCTGATGTTGAGGATACGCTCCGAGGGCACCGGGCCGGAGCTCGTAGTCCGGGCCGTCCTCTCCGGAACCGGGGGAGCCGGGGCGGAGTTCCGGCGGAACGACCGTTCCCTGCCGGGCAGCCCGGACTTTTCGTTCCCCAGCCGGATGAAGGCTCTGTTCGTCCACGGGTGCTTTTGGCATTCTTGCCGCTGCCGGAAGGGTAGGACGCCGAAGTCCAATGCGGCCTACTGGGCCGAGAAGTTCCGGAGGAACAAGGAGAGGGACCGTAGGGCGGCCGCGGCCATCCGCAGAATGGGTTGGGCCGTGCTCGTGATATGGGAGCATGAAACTAAGGACGTAGAAGGGCTGCGAAGAAGAATAGTCGCCTTTTTGAGCTCCTGACTGCGGCAACCGATCCTTTTCCTTCGACGCAA
>JAHFOU010000288.1 GCA_023261525.1 Planctomycetota bacterium
CGTCGTCGAAGCGGGCCAGCAGGGTCATCCGCCGGGTCGGCGCCGTCACCCCGTACCACCGGTTGTCCTCCGTCTCGACCGTCGCCAGCTGGAGGTTGCCGTCGTAGCCCGCGGGAACCATGGCCAGGCCGGTCCCGGGGTCCACGCAGGGCTCCGGGTAGCTCTGGAGGCCCGCGCCGAGCTTCCCCAGGGCCGGCAGCATGTGCCCCCAGGTCCTGCCCTCCCCCTGGCTCTGGCTCAGGAAGGGGACGGCACCGGGGAGGCGGACCCCGGTCTCGTCCCCCGGGACGTCCAGGCTTCCGAGATCGGCGCAGACGAACTCCTTCTGGGTCGACAGCCTCGCCACCGAAGGTCCCGGAAGGCTCGCCCGGAGGGTGCGGGTCGCCAGGACCTCTCCCCGCCGGCTGAGGACCTTCCCGGTGCTCTCCACGTCCCGCCCCTGGACCGGGAACAGGCTGAGCTCCGTGGAATAGGCCAGGAGGTCGCTCTTGTCGACCGAGCGGAAGAGGGTGCGGGTGGGATTGAACTTGTTGAGGTCGGCATTGGGGTTGAAGTTGGCCTTCAGGATGTCCCGCTTGGCTTGGCGCTCGGCCGCCGCCCCGCTGAACGGGAGGGTATCGCAGAAGGCGTTCCAGTCTTGCCAGGTGTCCAGGTCGCGCCTCGAGGCGAGGATGCTGTCCGCGGCCACGTGGCAGTCGTCCGCGTCGCTCCAGGTGTTCGAAATCTCGGCGGCCCGCATCGTCCCGATGAGGTCGAAGGGGGGGGCCGGGGCCGTCAGGGCCAGGGCGTTCGTGCAAGTGGACTCGTCCAGGTAGAGGCCCTTCAGGCCGGAGAGGAGGGCGAGGAGGGCGGGGCGGCGCAGGCGCGCCCAGGCCAGCTCCACGGGGGCCCTCGGCTCGAAGGCGGGTGCGCGGCTTCCCGGCACGGCCTCAAGGTGGTCCAGCTTGATCTCGCTCCAGCTGTGGTACTCCTTGCCGATCATGCCGCCATGGACGTTCGGGGCGACCACCCGCCGGTCCACCCAGGCATGGAGCGCCAGGTAGTCCCGGAAGGCCTCAAGCTTTGCCGGGCTCCCCAGGAAGGCCGTGGCCTGGATCTCCGCGAGGGAGCTCCACCCGGCTGGAGGACGCGCATCCACGATCCGTTGTCCGTCCGCCGCGGCGACGGGCTTGCCGTCCGCGACGCCGTCCGCCCGGTCGATGGCCTCGGCCAGGGTCCCCAGCATGCGGCGCAGGACGGCGTTGTATCCCTGCCCCGCCGGCGCCGCGGGATCCCCTCCGTTGACGTCGAACCCGCCCCCGACGATGCGGAGCGTGTAACACTCCCCACGGCCCGGCGTCAGGCTTCCAGAATAGCCCGTCCGGCTTCCTCCCGTGGCGAGCAGCACCGGAGCTCCGGCGGCGTCCTGCATGTAGAAGGAGGGGTGGGTGGCGTCCGCCACCGTGGGCTCCTGCCCCAGGGCGACCCTCGCCAGGGCGTCCTCCATCCCGCAACGGGCAAGGAAGGCCGCCCGGGTGGCGTCCAGACGCTGCTGGCTGGCCCTCCGCTCCAGCTGGGCAAGGCTGACGAACCCCATGCCCAAGGCGCCGACGACGCCCAGGACCCCCACCACGACCAGGAGTGCGATCCCTCCGCGATAGGGCATTTTTCCACCCCCCCGGCGGAGACTACCTTGCTGGGAGGGATTGTCAACGCGACAAGTAAGGCTTTAAAGACCCAGGAATACGTAGATTCTAACTACCTACTAACAAACAAGTTAGACCACAGACCGTACAACCCGTATCCTCCCGCCGGCCACAGTTTTCGTCACCCGGCCGATGACGCGGGCCGCCGCGATGCCCCGCTCCTTCAGCTCGCGGACATATCCCTCCGCCCGGTCGGGCGGCAGGAAGGCCAGGATGCCGCCGCTGGTCTCCGGGCTGAACAGGATGCCCTGCTCGGCGTCGCCCAGGTCCCCGAGGTCCAGCAGGGCCTCGTCCACGCTCGCACGGTTGCGCTTGACCGCCCCGGAGAGAGCCCCGGCGAAGGCCAGGTCCCGGGCATCGGGGAAGAGCGGCAGGTCCCCGAAGACGATCTCGGCCTCGACGCCGCTGTTCTTCACGATCTCGGCCATGTGCCCCATCAGGGAGAAGCCGGTGACGTCCGTGGCCGCATGCACGCCGTGGCGGAGCATGCCCTCGCCCGCGGTCCGGTTGAGCTCGGCCATGCTCCGCGCGATGGTCGCGACGGCCTCGTCGCTGGCCTTCCCCATCTGGCGGCCGCGGGCGATGATCCCGGTCCCCAGGGGTTTGGTCAGGACGATGAGGTCACCGGGCTTGGCCCCGGCGTTGCGGACATACTGGCCCTTGGGGCAGGTGCCCAGGACGGCGAAGCCGCACTTGGGCTCGGCGTCGTTGATGCTGTGGCCGCCGATCACCGGGACCCCGGCCTCCTTCATCTTGTCGATGCCGCCGCGCAGGATCTCGCGCATGGCCTCGACCGGAAGCACGTCGACGGGGAATCCGATGAAGCAGAGCGCCGCCTGGGCCGTGCCGCCCATCGCGTAGATGTCGCTGAGTGCATTGGCCGCGGCGATCTGGCCGAAGAGGTAGGGATCGTCGACCGCCGGGGTGAACACGTCGATCGTGAGGATGCTGTCGCCGGGCCCGCCCAGGTCGATCACGCCGGCGTCGTCGCCGTGGGAGGCGCCCACCAGCACGCGGGGGTCGTCCGTCTCGGGAAGGCCCTGGAAAACCTGGCGGAGGATGCCCTTGCTGATCTTGCAGGAGCAGCCGGGGTTCTTGATGAGCTCGGTGAGCCTGACGGGTTTCTGCATGGGGGATATGCTACCTTTTCGGTCCGCGGCGTTCTATGATCCGGCGATGGAAACGGGCTTCTCCGGAAGCGTGAAGGTGCCTGGTGGCCCTCCGGGACTTCAAATCCCGCGTCCCTGCCCTCCGGGACGGGAGGTGGGTTCGATTCCCATACGCTTCCGCCATCCGAGGGCGGCATGAGCGACACGCGCTCCGCGCTCCTGCAGTCCCTTCCGGCGGTGGGGGAGTTCCTGGACTCCGAAGCGGGCCGGAAGCTCTGCACCGCCTTCGGCGAGGGGATGGCCAAGTCCGAACTGCGGCATACGCTCGCCCAGCTCCGTCTCGGCATGCGGGAAGGCCGCATCCGGGAGCCGCTGACGCCCCAGGCCCTGGCGGCCCAGGTGGCCGACCGCCTCCGGCACGTCCTGGAACCCCAGGCGCGCCGGGCGATCAACGCCACCGGCATCCTCCTGCACACCGGCCTGGGCCGGGCGCCGCTGTGCCCCTCGGCCGTCGAAGCCCTCGAGGCCGCCTCGGGGTACACGCCGGTCCAGGCCGATCCCGAGAGCGGCGAGCGCTCCCTGCGGGAGGCCTGCGTCGAACGGATGCTTCAGGAGCTCACCGGCTGCGAGGCCGCCACGGTCGTCAACAACAACGCCGCCGCCACCATGCTCATGCTCCATGAGCTCGCCGCCGGGAAGGAGGTCGTCATCAGCCGGGGCCAGCTCATCGAGATCGGCGGAAGCTTCCGCATGACCGACGTCATGGCCCAGAGCGGCGCCGTCCTGAAGGAAGTCGGCACCACCAACCGCACCAGCCTGGAGGACTACCAGGCCG
>JAHFOU010000289.1 GCA_023261525.1 Planctomycetota bacterium
CCAGGCCCTGGCCGTCTATCCGACCCAGGTGCAGGCCCTCAACAACCGGGGAGGCCTCCTGTTCCGTCTGGGAAGGCCAGAAGAGGCCCTCCAGGCCTTGAACCGGGCCTTGGAGCTCGACCCCAGGTTCTCCCAGGGGTACTGCAATGTCGGAGCCGTCCTGGCAAGCCAAGGACGCCTGGAGGAGGCGCTGAAGGCGTTCGACTGGGCTATTTTCCTCGAACCGAAGACCTACTCGGAGGCCTATTACAGCCGCGGGGTCACCCTTCAGACCCTGGGGCGTTCCGACGAGGCGCTTCGCGACTTCCGTCAGGCCGTCCACATCGGCATCCAGCGCAAGACGGCGGCGGCGGACTGTGTGCAGAGGATCCGGGACCTGGAGGCCAAGCCCTAGGCGAGGCGCCCCGCGGCCGCCTCGCCCGAGGCGACGCAGTCCGGGATCCCGGCCCCGCGCAGGTAGTTCCCGCAGAGAGCCAGGCCGCCCAGGTCCTTCTCCAGCGCCTCGATGCGCGAGACCCGTTCCAGGTGCCCGAGGCGGGGCTGGGGCATGGACACCGGATGGCGGGCGAGGTGGGTCAGCACGGGATCCCCGGAAATCCCCAGGAGCTTGCGGAGGTCCGCCAGCACCGCCGTGATCAGGTCCGCGTCCGGAAGGCCGAAGAGATCCGGCCTCAGGGCCCCGCCCGCGAAGGCCCTCATCAGGACATGGCCCTCGGGCGCCCGGCCCGGGAACTTGGAGGAGGAGAAGGAGCAGGACAGCAGGCTCAAGCCTTCCGCCGCCGGCACCACGAAGCCCATGCCATCCAGGGGATGCTCCACCTGCTCCCGCCGGAAGCCCAGGCTCAACGTCGCCGTGGACGCGCAGGCGATCCCGCCCAGCTGGGCGGCGAGCACGGGATCCGCATCGTCCAGCAGGCGGGCCGCCGCCAGGGCGCCCAGGGCGACGCAGAGGCTCCCGGCCTCCAGGAGGGAGCCATCGGCCAGGGTCAGGTGCCAGCCCCCTGCGTCCCGGGAGAGCCTGAGGACCCCGGCCCCCGTCCTCAGCACCCCCGGCGGCAGGGAGGCCGCCAGGGCATCCACCAGCTCCTGCAGCCCCCCGGCAAAGGATGCGAACAGTCCGTACCGCGGCCCGCTGGTGCCCCTGGGGAGGTTCTGGAGCCCCTTCCACAGGCTCCCGTGCTCCCTCTCCATCGCCAAAAACTGTGGAAAAGCCGCCTGCATGCTCAGGGTCTCGGGGTCGGCCGTGTGGATGCCCCCGGCCATGGGCTGGGCGAAGCGCGTCAAAGCCTCCGACCCGAGGCGGCGGCGCACGAAGGCGGCCAGGCTCTCGTCCTTCCCGTCCCGACGCGCCGGGACCAGGGGCTCCATCATCATGCGCAGCTTGCCCGGCACGCTGAACAGGGGCGTCTCCCAGAGGCCCGAAAGGGAGGCCGGGGCCATCAGGTAGAAGCCCTCGGGCACGGGCAGGAGGCGGCCGGAGCGGACAACGAAGCTGCGCCGCAGCTGAGGGTTCGTGCCGACGGGCTGGAGCGTCAAGGCCTCCGCCAGGGGAAGGATGGCGGGCTTGGTGGTCAGGAAGGAATCCGGCCCCTCCTCGAGCAGGAATCCCTCCCGCCGGAGGGTGCGGATGCAGCCGCCCGCGCGGGGGGAGGCCTCCAGGAGCAGGACCTCGCGCCCGGCGGCCACCAGGGCCCGGGCGGCGGCCAGCCCGGAGATCCCGGCGCCGACGACGACCGTCCGGCTCAGACCGAAGCCCCGGCGGCGGCCTTCTGGGCGATGAGGTCGGCCAGCATCCCGATGAAGGCGGGGTGGGATCCCACGGTGGGGGCCCGGGTGAAGGCGACGCCGGCCTCGGCCGCCGTGCGCTTGGCCGCCACGTCCAGGTCGTACAGCACCTCCACATGGTCGCAGAGGAAGCCGATGGGGGAGAGCACCACGCTCTTGGCCCCCTTGGCGGCCAGGTCTCGGATCTGGTCGTTCACGTCCGGGCCGGTCCAGGCCATGGAGGTGGCCGTGTCCGAGGCCTGGCTCTGGTAGGCGCAGAAGTACTCCGTCCGGCTCAGCTCCCGGGCCACGGCCGCGGCGGTCTCCTGGAACTGACGGGCGTACGGCGCCTTGTCCGCGACGGCCATGGGGATGGCGTGGGCCGTGAAGACCAGGGCGGCCTTGGAGGAGTGCTTCAGCCCATCCGCCACGGCCTTCACGAATCCGGGATGGGTGGGCCAGGGGTCCAGGTAGTCCACGGAAGGGGCGGAGGGACCCAGGGCCGCGCAGGCCTCGGAGACGACCTTCTGGTACCAGTCCCAGCTCACGGCCGACTGGTGGGGGGCCAGGATCACCGCGAGGGTGCGCTTCTGGCCGGCCTTGGCGATCTCGGCGACCACATCCTTGATCCAGGGGCTCCAGTGGCGCATCCCGGCGCGCACGGGGAGCTTGAGGCCGCGGTGGGCCAGGGCCTTCTGGAGGGACTCGGCCTGGCGGAAGGTCAGCTCGTTGAAGGGGGAGAAGCCGCCGATCTCGCGGTAGTGGGAGGCGACCTCCTTCACGCGGCCGGCGCGCTTGGGGTCCTTGCCCAGGATGCCCTCGACGAAGCAGTGGGCCTCGCCGGGGCAGGGGCTCTGGCCCTTGCAGCAGCCGGGGGTGGGGCCTCCGAAGGCGGCCAGCAGGATGTTGTCGTAGGGCATGGGTCCTCCTAAGCCTCGTGCACGAAATCCACCAGGGCTCTCACGTGGTCCACCGGCGTGCTGGGCAGGACCCCGTGGCCCAGGTTGAAGACATGGCCACGGCCTCCGCCCTCAGACAGGATGCGCCGGACCTCCCTCCGGATCAAGCGACGATCCGACAGCAGGACGCAGGGATCCAGGTTTCCCTGGACGGCGACGCCAGACCCCAGGCGCTTCCTCGCCGCAGCCAGGGAGACCGTGGGATCCAGGCCGATCACGTCGCCCCCGGCGTCCCGCATCGCCTCCAGCAGTCCGCCGGTCCCGGTGCCGAAGTGGATGACCGGCACCCCGGCCGGGAGGGCCCGGATCACCCGGCGGGTGTGGGGAAGGACCCGGGCGCGATAGTCCGAAGGGGAGAGGCATCCGACCCAGGAATCGAACAGCTGAAGGGCCTGGGCCCCTGCGGAAGCCTGGGACTTGAGCAGTCCGATCAGGGCCCGGGAGATCATCGCCAACAGTTCACTCCAGGCCTCCGGGTGCCGGTAGAGGAAGGCCTTGGTCTTCTGGAAATTCCGGGAGGACCCGCCCTCGATGGCATAGGAAGCGAGCGTGAAGGGCGCGCCCGAGAAGCCGATGAGGGGGATGGCGGCAGGCAGGGCGGACCGGGTGGCCCGGACGGCGTCCGCGATGAACTCCAGCGCGGCGGGATCGGCCTCGTGCAGGCGCTTCAGGCAGGAGGGGCGTCGGACCGGGTTCAGGATCTTGGGGCCGCCCGGAGCGTACTCCAGACGGAAGCCCAGGGGCTCCAGGGCCAGCAGGATGTCCGAGAAGACGATGGCCCCGTCCACGTCCAGGCGGCGCCGGGCCGTGACGGCCACCTCGGCGCAGAGCCCCGGATCCCGGCACAGCGCGGAGAAGGAGACCTTGGCCCGGACCTTGCGATACTCGGGCAT
>JAHFOU010000290.1 GCA_023261525.1 Planctomycetota bacterium
AGCTCTCTGGAAACTTCATAAAAACTAGATAAATTCGCAAGTCCCTGTTGACTTGGTAGTTACAGTCCGGTATTAATCACAAGCGTAAAACGCATTTGATGGTTTAGAGGGGGGGAAGCCATAGCCATGGATGGCGGATGGATGCGGATGGGGGATCTTTCCAAGCGGGCGGGCCTTTCCCGTCAGACCCTCAGCCACTACCTGCTTCTCGGACTGATCCAGGAGGACCGGCGCACCCCGTCGGAGCGCTGCCTCTTCGGACCCTCGGTGCTGGACCGTCTGGAGGCCATCGCGACGATGAAGCGCGAGGGATGCACGCTTCGCGAGATCCGGGAACGGCTGGTTTCCCTCGCATGAGCGTCGCGGAACCCGGACAGCGCCAGCTCGCAGGACTTTGGGAGGTCCCGCTCTTCCTGTTTTCCCTGCCCATTGCCCTGGCCACGATCGCGCTGGGATGGCGGCTGGGGGTCCTCCATCCCGCGCCCCAGGCCTCGGGCCATCTCCCGGTCCAGGCCGTCCTGCCCGTGGAACCCCGGGCCGTTCTTCCCGACGAGAACCTGCTCGTCCAGGCCTCCAAGCTCTCGGCGGAAGGGCACGGGGCGGAGGCCCTGGGCCTGATCGGGCGCTACCGCGCCAAGGCTGCCGACGCGGCGCAACGTCGCAAGGCGGCCTTGCTTGAAGCCGAGGTCCTGGAGGGCATGGGGGAGTTCGAGAAGGCCATCCAGGGCTACCAGGCGCTTGCGGAGGACCTGCCCAAGGAGGAGGTCGAGCCTCAGGCGCAGATGGGAGTCCGCCTGGCCCGGAGCCGCTTCCGGCTCTCTCGCGCCCAGACCTTCCGGGACCCCTCGGTCCTGGAGGCGGCTCTGGCCTCCCTGAAGTCCGCCTCCGCCCGGCTGGCGGCCGCCCCCTGGCCCGACGAGGCGGCGTTCTGGGAAGGGGAACTCCAGCTGGCCCTGACCCGCCCTGCGGATGCGGAACGCGCCTATCGGAGGGTCGCGGGCACCGACGGCCTGCTCAAGGCCGCGGCCCTGCTGAGGATCGGGGGGATCTACCAGGACCGCCAGGGCCTGTCCGAAGCCCACGCCGCCGTCCTCCAGGCCGCCCGCCTGGCCGAGGGCAAGATCCCCGGCCCTCCCTGGATCCCCGCCGCGGAGCCGGAGCGTCAGATGGAGCTTCTTTCCCAGCTCTGGCGCCAGGCGGACAAGCCGGAGCGGGCCCTGGACCTCGAGCGCATCCTCCAGGCCTCGGCCTCGGACCGGGTGGAGCACTACCTGCACGCGGCCCAGATCCACGAGCAGTGGGCGGAACGCCTGGCCGCCCAGCCGGAGAGGGCCCGCGCGGAATTCCGCGAGGCCGGTCTCAGCTACCGGGGGCCCGTGGACGCGGGCATCCCGGCCCCCTATGCCCAGATGCTGTTCCGCTCCGCCCAGGCCTTCGAGCGCGCCGGGGACGTGCCCGAGACGGTCCGCTCCCTGGAGCGCTTCTGCCTGAGCTACGGGGATGACGCCCGCTTCCCCCAGGCCGTCTACCTGCTGACCCAGCACTACCGCTCCCTGGGCCTGTACGAGAAGGCCCTGGCCCTGCTGGAGCGCTCCCGCCCCATGATGCGCCAGGAGCGCGGGACCGTGCACTACGTGCCGCTGACGATGTACGAGGAGGGCCTCTGCGAGTACCTGTCCCGCGCCCCCGGAAGCCGCCTGCGCGCCTCCGCCACCTTCCGGGACATCCTGGAGCACCCGGACATCTATCCCGACAGCCAGGCCTGGCGCGACAGCCTGTTCGCCCTGGCCAGCATGGAGTACGAGGACGCCGAAGGCGGGGCCCAGCCGATGCGCCAGAAGGCCCGGGCCCACCTGGCCGAATGGATCGAGCGCTACGGCGAGGATCCCCGCCAGGCCCGCGCCCACCTGATGCTGGGCTTCCTGGCCTGGACCTCGGGGGACTTCGCCGCCGCCTCCACGGCCTTCCGCGCGGTGGCGGACCGGGCGCGCGTCTCCTCCCCGGAAGGCAGCCTGCTGGTCATGGGGCGCTCCGCGGCCCTGCTGGCGGCCGAGGCCGTCTACCGGGACGCCTGCGCGCGCGCCGACAAGGCCGCCCTGGCCGAGGCGAGGGACCGCTTCGCCGAGGCGAGGGACCTGAACCTGGGATCCTGGGGGGCGCCCTGGGCCCTGGCCCGGATGGCCGACTGCTCGAGGGCCCTGGGGCAGGCGGCCGAGGCCTCGCGGCTCTACGCGGTGGCCCGCTGGGAGTACGGCCAGCTCGGCGCCGCGGCGGGCCCCGCCCCCGAGGGCACGGCGGGCATCGAGTCCCTGGTGGCGTGGCGTGCGGACGTGTCCCAATGGCTGGGGAGGCCCTAGACATGGCGCAGGCGGACCGGACGGACCGAGTGGAAGCGTTGGAGCGCAAGGCGCTGGCGTTCGGGGAGCTCCTGGAGATCTCCCGGGGCCAGGACGCCGTCCTGGAGAAGGACGATCCGGAGGCCCTGCTCGCCCTGCTCTCGCGCAAGCAGGGGCTCCTCCAGCGCATCGAGGGGATCGACCGGGAGATCGCCCAGACGCCGGGCGGCGAGGACCCGCGCGCGCGGGAGCTCCTGGCGCGCATCCGCGAGACCCTGGAGCGCATCGTGGCCTGCGAGGAGGAGACCAAGCGCCGGGTCGAGGGCATGAAGCGCCAGACCCTGCAGGACCTCTCGCGGATCCGCCAGGGCCGCCGGGCCGCCGAGCTGTACCGCAGGGGCGGCGTCGGGGGCTCGGCCCTGGACCAGGAGCAGTGATGTCCGCCGCCGTCCAGCCCGTGAAGGGGGAGGAGCTCAAGGGCCTGCTGGAGGCCTACCTCGCCTCCACCCAGACCCTGGAGAGGGCCCAGGAGGCCCTGCGCCGCCAGGTGGGCGAGATGTCCGTGGAGCTGGAGCAGAAGAACGCCCTCCTGGCCCGCCGCAACCGCCTGGCCGAGCTGGGCGAGATGGCCGCCGGCGTGGCCCACGAGATCCGCAACCCCCTCGGCGGGATCCGCCTCTACGCCGGGCTCCTGGAGCGGGACCTCGGCGCCGACCCGGAACGCCTGGCCCTGGTCCGCAAGCTCCTGTCGGGCGTGGACCAGCTGGACCGCATCGTGCGCGAGATGCTGGCCTTCACCAAGGAGATCGTGCTGGAGCGCCGCCCGGTCGCCCTGGAGGATCTTCTTGAGGAGGCCCTGTCCTTCGCCCAGCCCGCCGGCGGGGGAGGGATCTCCCCGATCCGGGTAAGGCGGGAGTACGAGCCCTCCCTGACGGTCCAGGCCGATCTCCACCACCTGAGGCGCGCGGTCCTCAACCTCATCCTCAATGCCGTGGAGGCCATGCCCGAGGGCGGGGTCCTGACCCTGGGCGCCTCCGGGACCGCGGACGGCGCCGAGATCCGGGTGGAGGATTCGGGCGCGGGCATCCCCCAGGAGGTCCTGCCCAGGATCTTCGATCCCTTCTTCACGACCAAGGCCCAGGGGACCGGCCTGGGCCTGGCCGTGGTCCAGCGCGTCGCCGAGGCCCATGGGGGCTCGGTGGAGGCCTCGAACCTCGCCGGGCGCGGGGCCCGCTTCCGCCTCCTCCTGCCGTATGGCCCGAAGGGGGGGCGCT
>JAHFOU010000026.1:0-9213 GCA_023261525.1 Planctomycetota bacterium
ACGGCTCGGGGCGCTACAATCTCCCAGAGCATGCGGCATCTCCCAGCAAAGAAGCCTGTCACGGAACACCTCATCCGCTTGGCGCGAGGCCAGCGGGTCATCCTCGACTCCGATCTCGCGACAATCTATGGGGTCTCGACCACGCGGCTGAACCAGCAGGTCCAAAGGAATCTGGACCGCTTCCCAGCCGATTTCATGTTCCGTCTCTCCCAGAGAGAAACCCAGATCTTGATATTGCAAACTGCAACATCAAGTTCCCAATGGGGCGGCCGACGAGGTTCCCCGAGAGTCTTCACGGAGCACGGGGCCATCATGCTAGCCGCCGTCCTTAACACTCCTGTCGCGATCCGCGCCAGCGTGCAGGTCGTCCGGGCATTCGTGAAGCTCCGCCGCATGATGTCAGCCAGCCGCCAGATCCTCCAGCGGTTGGATGCCCTGGAGAAGACCTCCTCGGGCCATGACAACCATATTCGCGCCCTGTTTGAGACGATCCGGGAGATGATGGACCCCGAGGCGCCGCCCCCCCGGCGTATCGGCTTCAAGGTCGAGGAGAAGGCGAGGCATTACCGCACATGACCTCCCCCGCCGCCGTCGCCCTGGTCAACCTCGGCTGTCCCAAGAACCTTGTGGACGCCGAGAAGATGCTGGGATCCCTCGCCGAGGCCGGCTTCGCCGTGGGCGCCGAGCCCGAGGACGCCGACCTCGTCATCGTGAACACCTGCGGCTTCATCGAGTCCGCGAAGAAGGAGTCCATCGGGGCCATCCTGGACGCGGCCCGGCTCAAGCGCCGGGGCAAGAAGCAGAAGGCTCCCCGCCTCCTCGTGGCCGGCTGCCTCTCCCAGCGCCACGGGGCCGAGCTCATGGCCGAGATCCCCGAGATCGACGGCCTCATCGGGGTGGCCGACCGGGACGAGGCGGTCAAGGCCTGCCGGCGCCTGCTGGAAGGCGACACGGCCCGCACCCCCTTCCTGGAACGGGTGGACTTCCGCCGCTCCGCCGATACCGGACGGATGCGCCTCACGCCCCGCCATTACGCTTACCTCAGAATTAGTGACGGCTGTTCCCGCCCCTGCGCCTTCTGCGCCATCCCCGCCATCCGCGGCAAGCTCCGCTCCAAGGACATCCCCACCGTGCTGGCCGAGGCCCGCGAGCTGGTCGCCGACGGGGCCAAGGAGCTCAACCTCATCGCCCAGGACTCCACCGCCTACGGCACCGACCTTCCCGCCGGCCAGCGCACCACCCTCGCCGCTCTGCTGAAGGAGCTGGAAGGCGTCGAGGGCCTGCGCTGGATCCGCATCCTCTACGCCTACCCCTCGGCCGTGACCGGGGAGCTGATTTCGGAAACCGCCCGGAACCCCAAGGTCATTCCCTACGTGGACATGCCCGTGCAGCACGGCAGTGACGCCATCCTGACCTCCATGCGCCGCCAGACCACCCGCGCGGAGATCCTGGCCACCCTGAAGGCCTGGCGCGCCGCCGTGCCCGGCCTGGTCTGGAGGACCACGGTGATCGCCGGCATGCCCGGCGAAGGCGAGAAGGAGTTCGCGGAGCTGATGGACTTCCTGGAGGAGAGCGCCCCCGAGCGCCTGGGCTGCTTCCCGTATTCCCCCGAGGAGGGAACGCCCGCGGGCCGCATGGAGAACCAGGTCCCCGAGACCACCAAGAAGAAGCGCCGCGCCGCCGTCATGGTCGCCCAGCAGAAGCGCCTGACGGCCCTCCAGAAGGGCTGGATCGGACGGAAGACCGAGGCCCTTCTCGAGTCCCGCCTCCCGGCCGGGATCTGGAAGGCCAGGACCTGGCACGACGCCCCCGAGGTGGACGGGACCTGCTTCGTGGAGGGCGTGGGCACCTCGGCCAAGGTCGGCGAACTCCTGGACGTCCGACTCACGGGCCAGAGCGGCTACGACCTCAAGGCCGAGGTGCTGGCGTGAAGCACAAGGTCCTCAACCTCCCGAATGCCCTGACGGGCCTGCGCTTCCTGCTCTCCTTCGTCTTCTTCCTCCTGTTGCGCTACAAGGGCGGGGCCTGGATGTACGCCGCCCTCGGCGTCCTGGTCGTCAACGGCATCACCGACCTCCTGGACGGCTACCTCGCCCGCAAGTGGGGGGAGGAGACCGTCTTCGGCCGCATCGCCGACCCCTTCGTGGACAAGGTGCTCATCTGCGGGGCCTTCATCTTCCTCCTGGTCCGTCCCGAGATGACCGGCCACCTCCCGGACAAGGGCGCCGGGCTCTCCGCCTGGATGGTCATGGCCATCGCCGCGCGGGAGTTCCTGGTGACGGGGCTGCGCTCGTACGCCGAATCCGCGGGCTGGTCCTTTCCCGCCACCTGGCTGGGCAAGTCCAAGATGGCCACCCAGTTCGCCTGCCTCTGCGCCTCCCTGCTCTACATGGCCCACTTCGAGAACGACCCCTGGGCCCGCTGGACCATGGCCTCCGTCCTCTGGGTGACCGTGGCCGTGACCGTGGGCTCCTGCGGGACCTATGTCGCCCGCTTCGTCACCCTGGCCCGCCAGGAGGCCTCATGAACCGATTCTGGCTGACCGTCGGCTGGGTGGGCTACTGCCCCTGGGCCCCGGGGACCTTCGGCTCCCTCGTGGGACTCCTCCTGGCCCTGGCGGCCTACCGGGGCCTGCCCCTCCCGGTGGCCCGGGAAGGCATGATCGCCGCCGGGCTCCTGCTCTTCTGCGGCGTGACCCTGCTCTATGCCGACGGGGCCGAGGCCCTCTTCGGGCGCAAGGACCCCCCCCAGGTGGTATCTGACGAGGTCGCGGGGATGCTGCTCTCCGTGCTCCTCCTGCCGGCCCTGGACCCCCGCTGGCAGGCCGCGGCCCTGGGCGCGGGCTTCCTGCTCTTCCGGCTCTTCGACATCGTCAAGCCCCCGCCGCTCAGGAGCCTGGAGCGCCTTCCCGGGGGCTGGGGCATCCTCCTGGACGACCTGGGGGCCGGGCTGATGGCCAACGCCGCCCTCCAGCTCCTCCTGCGCTTCCCCCTGCGTGGCCTCCTGGCCTACCAGGGCCTGTGATATAACGCTCCCGTGGCCCGCGCCGCCAAGGAGAGGGAGACGGAAGGAAAGGGGCCCGGCGGCCTCTCGCTGAAAGCCAAGTTCGCCCTCGTCGTCATCCTGGCCCTCTCGGCCCTGGTCTCCGGCTCCATCACCGTCGTCTACCACCTGGCCCTTCAGCGCATCGACTCCGAGACCGACAAGCGCGGCGTCTCCCAGCTCTCCACCCTGGCGGCCCTCGGCACCAAGTACTGGAACGAGGCCTACGTCTCCGGCCTGGCCGAGGACGGGCACAACAAGGTCCTCCTGGACTACACCCGGCTCAAGGCCAGCGGGAACGACGTCTTCAACCTGATCCTCTACCCCCAGGATGCCACGGCCTTCCTGGCCTCGGCCCTGCCCGGCAAGGGCTTCGCGATCGAGCAGGGCGTGGAGGGCCCCTTCGCGGCGGACCCTTCCGTGAGCATCCGGCGGGACTGCTTCTTCGTGGACAACAAGTCCGGCGCGAGGACCCCGGCGCGCCTCTTCCACATGCCCGTCCGCGTGGATTCCGCCGAGACCGTCCTCAAGACCCCCAAGGGGGACCTCCCGCCCGTCGCCTCCATCACCCTGGTCCTGAACGCCGAGGCCATCGACGAGGCCCGCGGCGAGCTGCGCGGCAGCGTGATCCTGACCACCCTGCTGGCCATCGGGATCGGGGCGGTGGTGGCCCTGTCCCTGGCCGGCATCGTGACGGGCCCGCTCAAGCTCCTCATGAAGGACATCCGCACCGTCAGCGACGGCAACCTGGAGCACCACACCCGCTCCCATTCCAGGGACGAGATCGGGGAGCTGGCCGCGACCTTCAACCACATGACCATCCTGATGAAGGAGGCCCGGACCGCCGACCTGGAGCGCCTGGGCATCGAGCACGACCTGGAGCTGGCCCGGGACATCCAGTCCAACCTCCTGCCCAAGCGCCTGCCCAAGCTCAAGGGCATGGACGTCCACGCCTTCTACCGCGCCGCGAAGGAGGTGGGGGGCGACTACTACGACCTGATCCCGCTCACGGCCCAGCACCTGGGCATCGCCGTGGGGGACGTGGCGGGCAAGGGCGTCCAGGGCTCCCTGGTCATGGCCATGACGAGGGCCGTGATCCGCGCGGTCTCCCCCGGCATCTCCTCCCCGGCCAGGATCCTGGCCAAGGCCAACCACATCCTGGCCAAGGACCTGAAGCCCGGCTCCTTCGTGACCCTCTGCTTCCTGACCGTGGACGTCGTCGCGCGCACCGTCACGCTGAGCCGCGCGGGGCACAACCCCCTCCTGGTCCACCACGCCGGGACCGGCAAGAGCGAGTTCCTCAGCCCCGGCGGGATCGCCCTGGGCTTCGACCCCGGCCCCCTCTTCGAGAAGACCATCAAGGAGATCACCATCCCCCTGGCCAAGGGCGACGTGGTGGTGGCCTACACCGACGGGGTGGTGGAGTCGATGAACCCGGCCCGGGACCAGTACGGCAGCGAGCGGTTCAAGAACCTGATCGCAAGCCGGGCCAAGGGCTCGGCCGCGGAGATCGTCAAGGCCCTGGTGGCCGACCTCGACCTCCACCAGGGCTCCGCACCCCAGCACGACGACATCAGCATCGTGGTCCTGAAGGCGCTCTGAGGATGCCGAGATTCCCGCTTGGCGCCCGCCCGGGTCTGGAGTAGGCTTTCCTCACCATGGAGCCGTCGCTTCTCGTGCGCTCGCTCTCCATCCCCAACGAGACCCGGGAGCTCCGCTCCGTGCGGGCCTTCGCGGCCGAGGCCGTCCACCGCGGCGGGGTCCCCAAGGCCTACGAGAACGGCATCCTCCTGGCCATCGACGAGGCCGTGGCGAACATCATCACCCACGCCTACCAGGAGGGCCGCAAGGACGTCATCGAGATCGTGATCGAGGTGGACGCCCGCCGGTTCAGCGTCATCATCCGGGACTCCGGGACCTGCTTCGACCCCAAGACGGTCAGCACCCCGGACCTGTCCGCCCACGTGGCCGACGGCAAGCGCAACGGCCTCGGGGTCTTCCTGATGCGCCGGGTGATGGACGAGGTGGAATACCTCTTCAAGGAAGGCGTCCGCAACGAGCTTCGCATGGTCAAGTACCTGGGAACCTAAGGAACACCAATGCCCGACTTCGAGATCAAGACCCAGACCCTGAACGGGGGCGTCGCCCTCGTGGACGTGAAGGGATACCTGGACGCCCATACCTTCGAACAGCTGGACAAGGCGCTCGGCGACCTGTTCAAGAGCAAGGTCTTCCGCATCGTGGTGAAGCTGGACGAGCTGGACTACATCTCCAGCGCCGGGGCGGGGGTCTTCATCGGGGTCTTCGGCCGCGCCCAGGAGAACCAGGGCGACATCGTGATCCTGAAGCCCAGCCCCAACGTGCGGGAGGTCTTCGACCTCCTGGGCCTCTCCCAGATCTTCAAGATCGTCGAGGACCTGCCCTCGGCGCTGAAGGCGCTCCAGACCGCCTAGGCGGGCTTGGCCGGCGCCGCCGGATACAGCTTCTGGAGGATGGCCAGCTTCAGGGCCTTGAGCTTGGCCTCCGGGAACTCCGCCGTCGGCTTGAGGTACTGGACCCGCTCCAGGAGCTGGCGGTGGGTGTACTTCTGGTCCAGCTTCAGGTGGAGGATGCAGGCGTTCTCCCGGGTGGAGTCCAGGATGAGGTGGTTTCGGTTCGGGGCCAGGAGCCCGTCCACCGCGAACTCGTGCCCGACCACCAGCACGTCGCAGCCGACCTTGCGGGCGAAGGCCGCCGCCGAGGTCGGATTGTGGTCCCGGCCCCAGACCAGGTCCTTGACCACCTCCGTCCTCACCACCGCGTCCCCGCGGGAGATCACGGAATTCGAGCTTCCCGAACCGGCCTTCTCCAGCAGCCCCAGGCTGAACTGGTTCATCGCCTTGGCCGAGGTGGAGTGGCTGAACCAGACGTTGGACGGGGTCTTGAGCGCCACCGGCAGGGCGGCCAGGAACTTCTTGGCGGCCGCCTGGATCTCCCCGCCGGAGCCCCCCAGGGCCTTCATGCGGCTCTCGGAGAAGACCAGAGGGATGAGACGCCCGTCCTTCTTGATCGGAGAGCCCTCGAGCTCGGCCAGCTCGTGGTTGCCCAGCAGGATGTGGACCTGGTCGGGATGGGCGATCTTGAGCTCCGAGGCCTCCTGGAGGATCTCGTAGGAGAAGTCCCGGCCCCGGTTGCAGAAGTCGTGGATGAGCTCGTGCAGGACCAGGTGGCGCTGGGGGTTCTTGTCCAGGGCCGCCCGGGCCACGATCTCCTCGTAGTTGTCGAGGTTGCCGTGGATGTCCCCGGTGAGGATGAGGTCGCCCTGGGCGGGGAGGGCGATCAGGTCCCCCTTGCGCCACTTGTCCTTCCGGAGGGCCTCGGCCGCCTCCTCGAAGAGACGCACCACCTTCCCCTGACCGGTGAACATGCCCAGCAGCCCCATGACGCTAGGCCGTGATGCGGACGTCGAAGGTCGAGACCCCGATGACGACCTTGTCGCCGTTCTTCAGCTCCCGGCGATCGATCCGTTCGCCGTTGACGAAGGTGCCGTTCTTGGAGGCCAGGTCCTGGATCCAGAAGGTCCCCTTGATCCGCTTGAAGAGGGCATGCTCGGTGGAGACGTCGCGCTCGGTGTCCGGGAGGGCGGCGACCTTGTCCTTCTCCCCTTCCAGGTTGCGGCCGACCATGACCTCGGCGAGATCCCCCGTGAGGACCCAGGAATCCCCCTGGCGCGGGCCGCTGGCCGCCGAGATCGTGCAGGTCCCCTGGCGCTCGGCGGAGACCGGGGCTTCCACATGGACCCTCAGGACGACCTGGCCGATGTCCACCTCGTCCCCGTGGATCAGGCGGGCCTTCTCCATCCGCTGGCCGTTCAGGGTGGTGCCGTTCTTGGAGCCCAGGTCGTAGACCCAGTAGCCGTCCTCCTGCTTCTTGAAGACGGCGTGGTGCCCGGAGATGAACTTGCAATGGTCGGGGAAGGAGACGGACCGGCCGGCGGCGGCCGCCAGCTCCTCCTCCGTCATGAGCCTGCCGACGGTGAGATCCCCCTCGTCGAGGGACCAGTGCTCGCCCAGGCGGGCGCCCTGGATCACCCAGACACTGGCCTTGAGTTGGTCCACCGGGGCGGGATAGTCCCGGGAAGGCTTCTTGAAGAGGCCGCCGAACATGGGCCCTACCATAACGCCCCGGCGGCGGGGGTGTCAACCCGGTCGGCCCGTCGCTATACTGGCCGGCCCTCATGGGCGGCGTCACCGACAAGCTCTCCGATGGCCTGGACCGGACGGTGGAATACGCCGGCCGGGGGTTCTGGACCGCCTGGGACACCTCCGGGAAGGCCCTCCGCAGCGTCATCGGCACCCGCAACGACCGCCTGGTCAAGGCCATCCATCCGACGGTGGCCGCCATCGCCGCGCTGGAGCCCCAGCTCCAGGCCCTCTCGGACGAGGCGCTCAAGGCCAAGACGGCGGAGTTCAAGGCCCGCCTGGCCCCCCGCCTGGCCGGCCTCAAGCCCCCGCCCGTGGACGCCCCGCGGGAGGAGAGGGCGGCCTACCGCGCCGCCGTCCAGGCGGCCCTCGACGCCATCCTGCCCGAGGCCTACGCCACGGTCCGGGAGGTCTCCCGGCGCGTGACCCGGATGCGCCACTTCGACGTGCAGATGATCGGCGGCATCGTCCTCCACCAGGGCAAGATCGCCGAGATGGCCACCGGCGAGGGCAAGACCCTGGTGGCCACCTGCCCGGCCTACCTCAACGCCCTCCTCGGCCGCGGGGTCCACGTGGTCACCGTGAACGACTACCTTGCCCGGCGCGACCGGGACTGGATGGGCCCCATCTACGAGTTCCTGGGACTGACCTGCCGGGCCCTCCAGAACGACATGGACCCCCGGGAGAGGGTCCTGGCCTACCAGGCCGACATCACCTACGGGACCAACTCCGAGTTCGGCTTCGACTACCTGCGCGACAACATGGCCGTGCGCCTCACCCACCAGGTCCAGCGCGACAAGTACTACGCGGTGGTGGACGAGGTGGACTCCATCCTCATCGACGAGGCCCGCACCCCCCACATCATCGCCGGCCCCTCCGAGCAGACCTCCCGGAACTACTACGACGCGGACCGTGCGGTGCACCAGCTCCAGGCCGGCCGGGACTTCGAGGTGAAGGAGAAGGAGCACGTCGTCCTGATGACCGAAGAGGGCATGGAGCGCCTGGAGAAGATCCTGAACGTGGGCTCCCTCTACGCCCTGGAGAACCTGGACTGGCCCCACTTCGTGGAGAAGGCCCTCAAGGCCCACCACCTTTTCCGCAAGGACCGCGAGTACGTGGTCCAGGACGGGGAGATCGTCATCGTGGACGAGCATACCGGGCGCCTCCAGCCCGGGCGGCGCTGGTCCGACGGCCTGCACCAGGCCATCGAGGCCAAGGAGGGAATGAAGATCAAGGAGGAGAACCAGACCCTGGCCACGGTCACCCTCCAGCACTACTTCCTGATGTACGACAAGCTGGCCGGCATGACCGGGACGGCCCTCACCGAGGCCGACGAATTCCACAAGATCTACAACCTCGAGGTCGTGGCCATCCCCACCAACCGCGCCCTGAGCCGGATCTCCTATCCGGACGTGATCTATCTCACGGAGAAGGACAAGTTCAAGGCCATCGAGGAGGAGATCGATGAGCTCCACCGCACCGGACGGCCCGTCCTGGCCGGCACCATCTCCATCGAGAAGTCCGAGCTGCTGAGCGCCCACCTGAGGCGCCGGGGCATCCGCCACGAGGTCCTCAACGCCAAGAACCATCAGCGCGAGGCGGCCATCGTGGCCCAGGCCGGCCAGGTGGGCGCCGTCACCATCGCCACCAACATGGCCGGCCGCGGCACCGACATCCTCCTCGGCCGCCCCACCGCCCAGCCCGAGGAGCTGGCCTACCGGGCGGCCTGGTGCCGGGAGATGTTCTCCGCCGCGCCCGAGGTCGAGCCCCTGACCGGGAAGCCCGAGGAGGCCGCGAAGGCCTTCCTCCAGAGCGCCGACGACGCCCTCCGGCGCAAGTCCGAGGCCCTGGAGACGGCGCGCAGCCGCGGCTCCGCTCCGGAGAAGCTCAAGCCCCAGGAGGAGGAACTGGACCGGCTCAAGACCGCCCGGGAGGCCCTGGACCGCTACCAGCGCGAGGGCGTGGCGGGCCTGGGCGGCCTCCACATCCT
>JAHFOU010000026.1:9223-12449 GCA_023261525.1 Planctomycetota bacterium
CTCAAGAAGATGATGGGCGACCGCCTCCGCCTCATGATGGACAAGATCGGAGGCATGCAGGAGGGCGACCGCATCGAGTCGCGCATGGTCTCCAGGGCCATGGAGACGGCCCAGAAGCGCATCGAGGAGCACCACTTCGAGATGCGCAAGAACCTCCTCGAGTACGACAACGTGATGAACGACCAGCGCAACCTGGTCTATGCCCAGCGTGACCTGGTCCTGAGGGGCGACACCCTGCCCGACATCGTGCAGGGCTTCCTGGGGGACCGCGCCGAGGCCCTGATCGATGAGTTCCTCCCGGCGGACCAGCCCGGCGCCTGGGACGCGGAGGCCCTGGCCACGGCGGCGGCGGAGCGCTACACCCTCCCCCTCGCCGCGGACGCGCTGAAGGGGCAACCCAGGGAGAAGATCCTGGACCTGCTGAAGGCGGTCTTCCTCAAGGCCTACTCCGAACGCACCGCCCCCCTGGGCCCCGAGAGCACCCGCCTGCGCGAGCAGTTCATCCTGCTGAGGATCATCGACACGAAGTGGAAGGACCACCTCTCCAACATGGACCACCTGAGGAGCGGGATCGGGCTGAGGGGCTACGGGGGGACCGACCTCCGCCTCGCCTATAAGAAGGAGGGCTTCGAGTTCTTCGACGCCATGATCGCCTCCATGAAGGAGGAGGCCGCCTCCGCCCTCTTGCGTGTGGAGCCTCCCGAGCAGGCCGAGGCGCCCAAGGCCGAGGACCTGCAGAAGCTGCTGGAAAGCACCTGGAAGATCTCCGGCTACTCGGGCCCGACGGATCCCTCCGAAAGCGCCCCGGCGCCGGCCGAGCCCGAGCCCCAGGCGCTTCCGGAACTGCCCCCGCTCCCGCCGATGCCGCCGCGTTCCGGGCCGGGGAGGCCCGGGGCCCAGCCCACGGCGGGCCGCAACGACCCCTGCCCCTGCGGGAGCGGGAAGAAGTTCAAGAAGTGCCACGGGGCGTAGACACGCCTCCCGCCTTGGACATCCTGGACCGTCACGGCAAGGTGATCCACCAGTACTCCCCGCCCGAGGGGGAGCACAGCCTGAACAGCTCGAACCTGAGCGACCTGGATCTCCGGAATGCCGCCCTCTCCAAACTTGTCCTCCAAGGCGCCTATTTCGACGACAGCATCCTGGATGGCGCCGACCTCAGCGGAAGCGACCTGTACTGGGGCAGTTTTTTCCGCGCGTCCTTGAAGGGCGCCAACTTGGCGGGTGCAGGCCTTCAGGGTGCGGATCTGAAAGAGGCGAACCTTGCGGGCGCCGACCTTGCCCGGGCGAACCTCGGCACGGACAACCTCGGGGGATCCACCGAGTTGCAAGGCGCCGACCTTTCGGATGCGATCCTGACCGGGGCCGTACTCACCCACGCCGAGTACGACACCCACACCTTGTTTCCCACGGGTTTCGACCCTCTCAAAGCCGGCATGATCCTGGTCGAGGCGTCATGACTCCCTGGGACCTCGCGTACGGAGCCGCACGGCTGGCCCTCGAGCCCGTCTCCTGGGCCGCGCCGCGGCTACGCGCTTCGCTCGACGCCCGCCGCCTCCACCCCCCGCCTGAACTGGGAGCGGGGAAACGCGCCTGGATCCATGGCGCCTCGGTGGGCGAAATCCTTTCGGCCGGCCCCGTCCTCGACCTCCTGAAGTCCAAGGGATGGGAAGCCGCCCTCTCCTGCAACACGCTCACCGGGCTGGAGGCCGCTGGCCGCGCTTTCCCGGGCGTGCCGGCCTTCGCCATGCCCCTGGATTTCAGCGGCCGGATCCAGGACGCCTTCGAAAAACTCAAGCCCTCCCTCCTCATCCTTCTGGAGCTGGAGCTCTGGCCCCAGCTCCTGGCCGAAGCGGAAAGAAGGAACATCCCCGTCCTCTGCGTGAACGCCCGTATCACGGAGAAGTCCTTCCGGAGCTACCGCCGCCTCTCCGTCCTGCTCGGGCCCTCCTTCCGCCGCGTGGCCCTCTGGCTGCCCCAGGGCGAGGAGCATGCTCAGCGCCTGAAGGCCCTCGGCGTGGCGCCCGACCGCCTCCGCGTCATCCCCAACCTCAAGGCCCTCTCCGCCCCGCCGGCCCGCCCGTCCTGGATCCCCTCGGGCTCCCCCGTGCTGGTCGCTGGAAGCACGCACGAGGGCGAGGAGCAGGCCGTGCTGGATGCCTTCCAAGCCCTCCCCGGCTGGAGACTGGTCCTGGCCCCCCGCCACCCCCAGCGCTTCGAGGCCGTGGCGGGACTCCTCCGCACGAGAAACCTCTCCTTCTCCCAAAGAAGCCGGCCGGAAGCCGGGGACTGGCGCATCCTCCTCCTCGACTCCCTGGGCGAACTGGGCGCGGCCTATGCCGCGGCGGAACTGGCCTTTGTCGGCGGGAGCCTAGCCGAGGTCGGAGGCCACAACGTCCTCGAGCCGGCCCGCCTGGGCGTCGGGGTCCTGGTCGGCCCCCATACGGCCCACGTGGAGGCGGATGTGGAACGGCTGGAAGCCTCCGGAGGGCTTCTGCGGGTACGGGATCCCGCCGGCCTGGCCGGGACCCTGGAACGCCTTGCCCGGGACCCCGCCACGCGCCGGGCCCTGGGGGAAGCCGGCTTCCGAGCGTCCTCTGGCGAGGGCGCCGGGATCCTCAAGGAGACCCTGGCCGGCTATTTTCCCTGAGGCGCCCGGGCCGCCGCTTCCTTCCCCTCCAGCAGGACCGCACGACGCCGGCAGATCCCGGCACGGACCGGAAGGCCCTGCCGGGAGAAATCCTCGCCCAGGGCCGCCCAGGCCTCCGCCTCTTGAGGCAAGGGCCTTTCCACCCGGTTCAGGACCTGGACAAAAGCATGCGTCCAGGAAAACCGGGCGGCCGCACGCAGAAGGCGCTCCGCCCCACGGGCATCCCCGGAATCCCGGGCCAGGGAACTCTCCCGAAGGCGGAGGTTGAGCACGTTCGGGGCGGCGCGGATCTCATGCTCCAGCAGGCGCCTCCCGTCATGCCAGGTCCGGACCTCCGAGACGGCCAGCAGGCCCAGGAGGGCCAGGACGACCCCTCGGCGCTTCCCGACCAGGGCGGAGAAGGCCAGGCCCGCCCCGATCAGGCCCGGATAGCAGCGGTGGTGATAGATGCTCGAGACGGACAGCATCTCGGGGATCTGGGGAGCCAGGAAGAGCCCCGCAGCCAGGCGCCAGGGGGCATGCCGTGCGGGACCGGACAGGATCCAGAGCCCGGCGACGCCCAGACCGGCCCCCGCG
>JAHFOU010000026.1:12459-13693 GCA_023261525.1 Planctomycetota bacterium
GCCAGGAGGACCCAGGGCCAGGGGCCCGAGGGAGGCCGGGACAGGTCACTGACGAGATTGAGATGGAAGGGAAGCGCATGCAGGCCCACGAGCTGGGAGAACCCCCGGGCCTGGGACAGGAGCGCGTCCGTCAGCCCCAGCTTGAACGAATAGGCGACCTTGTCCCTGACATCCGCCGCGTGGGCCCGGACCACCTGCAGGACCACGAGGACGGACATTCCCACAAAGGGCAGGCAACGCCCGAGCGCCGCCCGGAGCCCCCCTCCCGGCGAGCGGTACAGCCACTCCAGCAGGAGGATCCAGAGGACCAAGGACACGGCCGACTCCTTGGCGCCCATGGCGACCGCCGCCGCGGCCAAGGAGATCCCATAGGCTCCGCGGCTGGCGTCCTGGCGGGCTTTCAGGTAGGCCCACAGGCTGGCCAGCATCCCGAAGGTCATCAGGGCCACGAAGCGCTGGGTGGCATAGGCCACGGCCTGGACGCCGAGGGGATGGAGGGCGAACAGCAGGGCCGCGGGCAAGGCGGCGGCATCCCCGGCCAGGCGGCGGGCAAGGGCCAGGACCAGCAGACTGGAGGCGACATGGAGCAGAAGGTTGACCGCGCGTTGGGTTCGCATGCCCCTGCCCAGGGCCTTGACCAGGGCAAAGGAGGCTTCGGAAAGCGGCCGCCAGGGGTAGTCCGGCAAGCCGCGATCCCTCTCCCCGGCAGCGCCGGCATCCAGGGCATACCGGGCGAGGCGGGTGGGGGAGTCCAGCCGTGGATTCCCCAGGATGAACCGCAGGTCGTCGAAGGCCGGAGGACCCCCCAGGAAGAAGAGGTAGGGCGCCACGGCCAGGGCGACCACCAGCAGGATCTCCCTCCTCATGGCGGGACGGACAGCCTCAGGTCCGGCGGGCAGGCGGCCGCCCGGGCCCTCGCCGCGGCTGCCTCGTCTTTCCGCCCCTCGGCCTCCAGGACCAGGGCCAGGTTGGTCCAGGCCATCGCATAGTCCGGCCTCAGCTCCAAAGCCCGGCGGATCGCCTGCTCCGCCTCCGGGAGCCGGGCCTGGAGGGCCCAGACGGCGGCCAAGTCGTTGTAGGCCTCGGGGAAGTGCGGGGCCAAGATCAGCGCCTTGCGCAGGACGGCCTCGGCCTCGGCCTCCTTCCCCTGCCTCGTGAGGATGACGCCCAGCTCGTCCCAGAGATCGGCCACCCAGGGAGCCTGCCCCAACGCAAGGCGCAGGACCGCTTCGGC
>JAHFOU010000291.1 GCA_023261525.1 Planctomycetota bacterium
GTGGGCGTCGGTGCCGCAGACGGAGCCGGCCTTGACCCGGATCAGGACCCCGCCGGGCCCGACGGTGGGCTGGGGCATGTCCATCAGGACCATGCCCGGCTCGGGCCGGGCCTTGACGATGGCCTTCATCGGCCTTCTTTATAGACGACGTCCACGGCCAGGCCGGCGGCCAGGAGGAGGACGTTGGCCAGGTCCTGCCCCTCCTTCATCTCGTGGATGTCGATCATGTAATTGTCCGCCGAGGTGAAGAGCTCCTTGCCCAGGCCCGCCCACTTCTGGGTCACGGTGCCCAGCTCGGTCCCATCCACGGCCAGGAACTTGAAGTTGCGGCCCTTCCAATCCCCTTTCAGCTCGGCCATGCGCTCACCCTGCTGATCGTGAACCCAGAACCCCCCGCTGAACGAGAAGGACTTGGTCTTGAAGTGCCCCAAGGAGGCCCCCGACGCATCGAGGACGTGTACCTTGGGACTGAAGAACCCCGGCTTGCGAATGGAGAAGAGCAGGGCTCCCTGGGGATGCTCGTAGACGTTCACCTGGGTGGGCAGAAGGGTCTTGTTCACGACCAGGCGCAGGTATTTTGCCCAGGCGGGCGGCTCCTCCTTCGCGATGGCCACCTGGGCCTGGGTTCCCGGATCCAGGATGTCGTACACGTCGGCAAGCTTGAGGAAGCCCACGTGCTCCTTGACGAAGAACGTTCTCAGCCCGTTCAACATGTCAGGAACCCGCCTGGCCGGCCGCCGGCGGCGTCCAGCGCAGGACAGGATTGCGTGCCGCCCCCACCTCGTCGAGACGGGTCACGGGCATGTTGCGTGGGGCGGCCGTGACGCGGCTGGCGTCCTCCTCGATGTCCCTGGCGATCTTCAGCATGGCATCCGCGAACTCGTCCAGGGTCTGCTTGGACTCCGTCTCCGTCGGCTCGATCATGATGGCCTCGTGGACGATGAGCGGGAAGTAGATGGTCGGCGCGTAGTAGCCCAGCTCCAGGAGGCGCTTGGCGATGTCGAGGGCGCGCGCGCCCTTGGCCTTCTGCCTGTCCGCCGAGAGCACGAACTCGTGCAGGGCCCGGCCCTGGTAGCCGAGGTCATAAGCGCCCTTGAGACGGGACAGCAGGTAATTGGCGTTGAGGACGGCGTTCTCGGCGATGTCCTTGAGGCCCTGGGGCCCCAGGGAGCGGATGTAGACGTAGGCGCGGATCAGCGCGCCCGTGGAGCCGTAGAACGATCTCAGCTGGCCGATGGTCTGGGGGCGCTCGGCCTCGCGCTGGAGGCGGTACTTGCGGCCCTCCTTCACGACCCGGGGCACGGGCAGGAAGGGCTCGAGGTGGGCCCTCACCCCGATGGGTCCGGCGCCGGGTCCCCCGCCGCCATGCGGCACCGCGAAGGTCTTGTGCAGGTTGAAGTGCAGGACGTCCACCCCGAAGTCCCCGGGGCGGGTCTTTCCAAGCAGAGCGTTCAAGTTGGCCCCGTCCATGTAGAGGAGGGCGCCGGCGGCATGGAGCATCTCGGCCACTTTGATGATGTTCTTCTCGAAGACACCCAGCGTATTGGGGTTGGTGATCATGAGGCAGGCCACGTCGGGCCCGAGCTTGCTCTTGAGGTCGTCCAGGTCGACCTGGCCGTCGCGATTGGAGACGAGCTGGACGGTGTCCTCCCCGGCGATGGTGCAGGAGGCCGGGTTGGTGCCATGGGCGCTGTCCGGGATGAGAACCTTGGTGCGCTTCTCGCCGCGGGAGGCGTGGTAGGCCTTGATGACCAGCAGCGCGGTCAGCTCGCCGTGGGCCCCGGCGGCCGGATGCAGGGAGATCGCGTCCATGCCCGAGACCTGGCAGAGGGCCTGCTCGGTGGTGTGGAGGACCTCCAGGATGCCCTGCACCGTCTCGTCGGGCTGGTAGGGATGGGTCCAGCGGAAGCCCGGCAGGATGGAGAGCTGGTCGCAGGTCTTGGGGTTGTATTTCATCGTGCAGGAGCCGAGCGGGTAGAAGTTCGTGTCCACCGAGAAGTTCATCTGGGACAGGCGCGTGAAGTGGCGCACGGCGTCCAGCTCGCCCACGTCGGGCAGCAGGGGCGGCTTCTCGGCCAGCAGGGACGGAGGGATCAGGGAGTCCACCGGGCGGTTCGGGACGTCCGAGGGCGGGAAGTAGGCCTTGGGGACGCCGCCGCCGGGATGGGAGCGCTCGAAGATCAGGGGCTCGAGGTCGGTGCGGATGGGCGAGCTCACTTGCCACCCCCGAAGGAGGAGAGGGCCTTGACCAGGGCGTCGATCTCCTCGCGGCTGCGCTTCTCGGTCACGCAGAAGACCATGCGCTTGGCCAGCTCGGGCACGTCGGTGTAGCCCCGGGCCATGTCATAGCCCCCGATCACGCCCTTCTTCAGCAGGTGGGCGTTCACCTCGGCCGCGCTCACCGGGCAGGCCACGGAGAACTCGTGGAAGAAGGGCTTGTCCGGGTAGGCCAGGGAGAAGCCCGGAATGCCCGCGATGCGCTCGGCGGCGTAATGGGCCTTCTGCAGGCAGAGCGTCGCCATCTGCTTCATCCCCTGGGGCCCCATCACGGTCAGGAAGATGGTGGCGCGCAGGGCCATCAGCGCCTGGTTGGTGCAGATGTTGGAGGTGGCCTTCTCGCGGCGGATGTGCTGCTCGCGGGTCTGGAGGGTGAGGACGAAGGCCCGCTTGCCCTCCGAATCCTTGGTCTGGCCGCAGACGCGCCCGGGCAGGCGGCGCACGAATTCGGACTTGCAGGTCAGGAAGCCGAAACCGGGGCCCCCGTACCAGGGGTAGGAGCCCAGGGGCTGCCCCTCCCCGCAGACGATGTCGGCGCCCAGGTCCCCGGGGCGCTTGAGCAGGCCCAGGGCGACGGGGTTGGCGACCACGACGAAAAGGGCCCCCGCATCATGGGCGACCTTGGCCAGGGGCGCGAGGTCCTCGATCACGCCGAGGAAGTTGGGGTACTGGACGACCACGGCGGCCGTGTCGGCCGTCGGCTTAGGCATCTCGGTGACGCCGGTGCAGTGAAGCTCCCGGATGGCGGAGTCCCCCCCCTGCCACTTCAGGTAGGTGGCCAGGGTCTTGCGATATTCCGGGTGGACGCCGCGGGAGACCAGGACCCCGGTGCGCCCGGTCTGGCCCCGGGCCATCATCACGGCCTCGGCCATGGCGGAGGCGCCGTCGTAGAGGGAGGCGTTGGAGACGGGGAGGCCCGTGAGCTCGGACATCAGGGTCTGGAACTCGAAGGTCCACTGCAGGGTGCCCTGGCTGGCCTCGGGCTGATAGGGCGTGTAGGCGGTGTAGAACTCCGAGCGCATGGAGACGTGGTCGATCACGGCCGGGACCAGGTGGTCGTAGTAGCCGGCGCCCAGGAAGCTGGGCATATCCATGGAACTCGTATTCTTCGCAGCCAGCTCGAACAGGTGGCGCTGGAGGTCCAGCTCGTGGAGCATGGGCGGGACCTTGAGAGGCTTCTTCAGGCGGACCTTCTCGGGGATGTCCGCGAAGAGGGCGTCCACGTCGGGCACCCCGATGGCCTTCAGCATGGCCTCCCGGTCGCGGACGGTGTTCTGGATGTAGGTCATGGACCTAGTGGCTGCCCG